>NZ_JBXAOE010000002.1:286159-504125 GCF_058802485.1 Cupriavidus sp. GW822-FHT02D05
TTGGTAGGCTCGATTGGACTCGAACCAACGACCCCCACCATGTCAAGGTGGTGCTCTAACCAGCTGAGCTACGAGCCTATGGTACTACTTGAAACTAACCGCTGTATGCGCTTGCTGCACTGCGCCTACGTCTTACTGCTTGTTCGTTGGTAGGCTCGATTGGACTCGAACCAACGACCCCCACCATGTCAAGGTGGTGCTCTAACCAGCTGAGCTACGAGCCTACGGAGAACGAAAGTATAGCATCACTTTCTTTTCGCTTGCAAGACCCCCACCACATCTTCGATCAAACCGAGTGCGCGCTGCAACTGCGTGGCCTCGGCAACCTCGGCGGTGAACTGCATCCGCGCGACGCCTTTGCTCGACAGCGTCTTCACGCCGGTGACGTTGATCTTCTCGCGCGACAGCACTTCGGAGATGTCACGCAGCAGCCCTTGCCGGTCGATCGCCTCCACGTGGATGTCCACCGGATAGACGGCATCGCTGCGCTTGCCCCACTCGGTATGGATCACGCGCTCCGGCGCACGCGCCGAGAGCTGCCCGAAGGTGTGGCAGGTGCGGCGATGGATCGAGACGCCGCGCCCGCGCGTGACAAAGCCCACGATCTCGTCCGGCGGCGCCGGCTTGCAGCATTTGGACATCTGCGTGAGCAGCGAATCCACGCCCACCACCAGCACACCGCTCTTGGCGCCACGCGCCACGCTGGTGGCGCGGCTCTTCTTGGTGACGGCCTCTTCCTCGCTCTGCACCACCGCGGCTTCGCCCTCGGGGTGCCGCAGCGCCTGCTCCACATGGCGCAGGCTGAACTCATCCTTGGCAACCGCGGCGAACAGGTCGTCCGGCGTCTTGAAGCCCAGGCGCGCGGCAAGGTCATCCAGGTTGACAGCGGTCTTGCCCTCGCGCTGCAAGGTCTTGTCGATCAGCGCGCGGCCTTGCGACATGGTCTCTTGCGAATCCAGCGCATTGAACCAGGCGCGCACCTTGGCGCGCGCACGCGGGCTGGCCAGGTAGCCTAGTTCCGCGTTGAGCCAGTCGCGTGACGGGCCGCCCTGCTTGACGGCGATGATGTCCACCGTCTGGCCGTTCTTCAGCGGCGTGTTCAGCGGCACCATGGTGCCGTCCACACGTGCGCCGCGGCAGCGATGGCCCAGGTCCGTATGCAGGTAGTACGCGAAATCCACCGGCGTAGCGCCCTGCGGCAACGCCACCACGCGCGCCTGCGGCGTCAGTACATAGATGTGGTCGTCGATGGCCGCGTGCTTGAGCTGCTCCCAGGGCGACTCGTCGTGCGCAACCGAATGATCGGCGTCGTCCTTCCACGCCAGCAGCTGGCGCAGCCACGCGATCTTCTCGTCGTAGCGTTCGCTGGCGGAGAACTGGCCGCTATAGCCCTTGCTGCCCGCTTCCTTGTAGCGCCAGTGCGCGGCCACGCCGTACTCGGCGAAGTGATGCATCTCCTGGGTGCGGATCTGCACCTCGAAGGCGCGCCCGTCGTCGCCGATCACCACCGTGTGCAGCGACTTGTAGCCGTTCGATTTGGGCCGGGAAATGTAGTCGTCGAACTCACGCGGGATCGGCTGCCAGATATGGTGCACGATGCCCAGCACGGTGTAGCAATCCTTGATGTCGTCAACGATCACGCGGAAGGCGCGCACGTCGTAGAGATCGGCAAAGTCGAGCTCCTTGCCACGCATCTTCTTCCAGATGCTGTAGATATGCTTGGGCCGCCCGCTCACCTCGGCTCGGATCTCGGCCGATGCCAGCTCGGACTGCAGCCGCGCGATGGCGCTGGCGATATAGCCTTCGCGCTCGATGCGTTTTTCGTCGAGCAGCCGCGCGATGCGCTTGTAGGTGTCGGGCTGCTCGAAGCGGAATGCCAGGTCCTCCAGCTCCCACTTCATCTGCCAGATCCCGAGCCGGTTGGCCAGCGGCGCGTAGATGTCCAGCGTTTCGCGCGCGACCCCCGGCAGCGGCTGCGCCTTGACCTGCGCCAGCCAGCGCAGCGTCTGCAGCCGCGAGGCGAGGCGTACCAGCACCACGCGGATGTCCTGCGCGAAGGCCAGCAGCATCTTGCGCAGCGCCTCCACCTGCTCCTGGCGCGCGGCGATTTCATCCTTGGTGGTTTCGGGCGCGCCGCTGTGGCCCACCGCGATCGCGCCGATACGCAACAACTGCCGCACACCCTTGACCAGCCCCGCTACTTCTTCGCCGAAGAGCGGCTCGATTTCCGCCTCGCTGCCAGGTACGAACGCGGCCAGCGCAAACAGGCAGGCCGCCGCGCGCGCGGCATCGTCGACGCGCAGGCCGTCGAGAATGCGCAGCATGCCCTCGGCATGCGAGAGCACGGTTTCGCCCGTGGGCAGCAACGCAGCGCTGCCACGCTCGCGCACGAACGCCAGGGCGCGCTCCACCAGCCCGGCATCGGGCGTGCCGGCAATCTGCCCGGTCAGGTCAGTCGACGTCACCATCTCGCTGCCCCAGTCTCACTTGAGCGCGGCGGTGACCACCACTTCGATCAGGTACTGCGGATTGGCCAGGCGAGCCTCCACGGTGGCGCGCGGGGGCGTATGGCCCTGCACCACCCACGCGTCCCAGACTTCGTTCATGATGCCGATCTGGTCGACGTCGGTGAGGAAGATCTGGCACGAGAGAATCCGGCTCTTGTCGCTGCCCGCTTCGTTCAAGAGGCGCTCGATATGGCCCAGCACCTCGCCGGTCTGGCCACGCAGGTCCGCGCCGGGATCGACTTCCGGCACCTGGCCGGCGAGGTAGACCACGCCGTTGTAGATCGCGTATTCGGACAGGCGCTTGCCCACGTGGGCGCGCTTCAGTTCATTGGTACTCATGGCAATACTTTAGTCGTCGGGTAAAACATCAAAATCATCGGGACCGGGCAGCGCCTCTCGCTTCAGCCCGCGCCCAGGAAAAACTGCTTGGCGATGGCCACTTGCGCGGGATCGATGAACGTCGGGGCATGCCCCACATCCGGCACTTCCACAGAAGTCACGTTGCGCCCGCGCGCCACCATCTCCGCCACCGTCTCGCGCGTGAGCAGATCGGACTGCGCGCCGCGCACCACCAGCGTGGGCGCCTGGATGGCCTCGAACATCTGCCACAGCGCCGCCTCGCCTGCGCTCACCTGCTCGGGCGTGGTCTCGCGGAACGGCAGCGCCATCGCCGGATCGTAATGCAAGCCCCATTCCAGGCCTTCGGCGCCCTGCACCGGCTTGAGGATGGCGCCATTGAGCTCGCGCCATTGCTCGGGCGTGTGCCGGCCAAAAGACGCGCTGATGGTCTGGAGGTAGGCGAGGCCTTCCTCGAAGGTCTTGAAGCGCACCGGCAGGCCTAGGTAGGCACCGATCCGCTCCACCGCCGAGGCGGCGATGCGCGGGCCCACGTCGTTGAGCAGCAGCTTGCGCACCGGCGACTTGGGCAGGCCAGCCAGCCCCATGCCGATCAGCCCGCCCATCGAGGTGCCGAACCAGTCGACCTGCTCGACATTGAGCCGAGCGATCAGGGTGACCATATCGGACACGTACTGCGGCACCACGTAGCGGCGCGGGTCCGCGAGCCAGTCCGAGCGGCCGCGCCCGACCACGTCGGGGCACACCACGCGGTACTCGCCGCACAAGGCGGCGGCCACCGTGTCAAAGTCACGGCCGGTGCGCGTCAGGCCATGCACGCACATCAGCACCCGGGGATTGGTGGGATCGCCCCATTCGTGATAGGCCATGCGGTGAAGGCCCGCCGGGCTGATGCACTGGACGAAGCCGAGGCGCGGACTGACTGACGACATCTGAACTCCCTGGCAATACGGTAGCGAGAACGGCGCCGCCGGCATGGTGGCGCCCGGGTTGGGCAAAGCTGGATTGTACGCTGCAGCAGTTACAATGCCACAGCATCGGGGTTCTCGCCGCCATGCCTTTGCCGCTGGCGCGCGACGGGTCCCTCGCGCAGTCCAACTCCAACGTGCAAAGCACTCCGACGAAAGGGCAAACATGCTTAAAGGCAAGACGGCACTGGTCACGGGTTCCACCAGCGGTATCGGGCTCGGCATCGCACAGGCACTGGCCGCCCAGGGCGCCAACATCATCGTCAACGGCTTCGGCGATGCGCAAGCCGCCGAGCGCGAGATCGCGCAGGCCGGCGCGGGCATTCGCGTGGGCTACCACGGCGCGGACATGAGCAAGTCCGCCGAGATCGAAGACATGATGCGCTACGCCGACGCGGAATTCGGCGGCGCCGACATCCTCGTCAACAATGCCGGCATCCAGTACGTGGCCAATATCGAGGACTTCCCGCCCGAGCGCTGGGACGCGATCATCGCCATCAACCTGACCTCCGCCTTCCACACCACCCGCCTCGCCCTGCCTGGCATGAGGCGCAAGGACTGGGGCCGCATCATCAATATCGCCTCCGCCCACGGGCTGGTGGCCTCCGCGCAAAAATCCGCCTACGTAGCCGCCAAGCACGGCATCGTCGGCCTGACCAAGGTCACCGCGCTGGAAACCGCCCAGACCGGCGTGACCGCCAATGCGATCTGCCCGGGCTGGGTGCTGACGCCGCTGGTGCAAAAGCAGGTGGAAGCGCGCGCGCAGAAGGACGGCATTCCCGTGGAGCAGGCCAAGCACGAGTTGGTGATCGAGAAGCAGCCTTCCGGCCAGTTCGTCACGCCCGACGAACTCGGCGCGCTGGCCGTGTTCCTGGCCAGCGACGCGGCCCGCCAGGTGCGCGGCGTGGCCTGGAACATGGATGGCGGTTGGGTGGCGCAATGAGCGCAATGAACACAAAGGCACGGAGCATGCAGCGACGCCACGTTCTGCGCGCCCTGACCCTGGGCGCCGCCGCCTCGCTGGGGCTGCGCGCCGGTGCCAGCGCCGCTGCCGCCCCGCTCGCCATCGAGGTGTACAAGAGCCCGCAATGCGGCTGCTGCGAGGGCTGGGTCGAGCACCTGCGCGCGAATGGCATTGCCGTGACCGTGCGCGACGTGGAAGACACCGGCGTCTATCGCGCCCGCTTCGGCATGCCAGAGCGCTTCGGCTCCTGCCATACCGGCCGCATCGCAGGCTATGCGATCGAGGGGCATGTGCCGGCCGCCGACATCAGGCGGCTGGTAGCCAGCAAGCCCAAGGCCGTGGGCCTGGCCGTGCCCGCCATGCCAGTTGGCTCGCCAGGCATGGAACAGGGTAAGCGCAAGGACCCGTTCGATGTCCTGCTGGTCCGCGCGGATGGCGGCGCATCGGTCTTCGCCAGCTACAACAAGCGCAGCACCTGAAGCCCCCGGCGCTGAGAATAAAAAACCCCGCGAACGCGAGCTCGCGGGGTTTTTTTCATTGCGACAGCGCGTATCAGAGCAGCGGAGCGCCCGTCTTGCTCTGGATCTCTTCGCGGCTCACGCCCGGCGCGGTCTCCACCAGCTTCAAGCCGGCTTCGGTCACGTCGATCACGCCAAGGTCCGTGATGATGCGATTGACCACGCCCACGCCGGTCAGCGGCAGCGCGCACGACGCCAGGATCTTGATGTCCTCGCTGCCGTCCTTCTTCTTGGCGGTGTGTTCCATCAGGACCACCACGCGGCCGACACCAGCCACCAGGTCCATCGCGCCGCCCATGCCCTTGACCATCTTGCCCGGGATCATCCAGTTGGCCAGGTCGCCCTTCTCGCTGACCTGCATGGCGCCAAGGATAGCCAGGTTGATATGGCCGCCGCGAATCATCGCGAAGGAATCCGCCGAGGAGAAGATCGACGAGCCCGGCAGGGTCGTCACGGTCTGCTTGCCGGCGTTGATCATGTCAGCGTCGACCTCGGCCTCGGTCGGGAACGGGCCGATGCCCAGCAGGCCGTTCTCGGATTGCAGCCAGACTTCCATGCCTTGCGGCACGTGGTTGGCCACCAGCGTCGGCAGGCCGATGCCCAGGTTCACATAGAAGCCGTCCTGCAGTTCGCTCGCGGCGCGCGCCGCCATTTCGTCACGTGTCCATGCCATGATGATTCTCCTTAGCCCGCGGCACGCACGGTGCGCTGCTCGATGCGTTTCTCGGGGTTGGCGTTCAGCACGATGCGCTGCACGAAGATGCCCGGGGTGTGGACCTCATCCGGATCCAGCGTGCCGGTATCGACCAGGTGCTCGACCTCGACGACGGTGACCTTGCCGGCCATCGCGCACATCGGGTTGAAGTTGCGCGCGGTGCGGCGGAACACCAGGTTGCCGGCGCGGTCCGCCTTGTACGCCTTGACCAGGGCCACGTCAGCGGTCAGCGCGCGTTCCATCACGTACTGCTGGCCATCGAACTCGCGGATTTCCTTGCCGTCGGCCACGATGGTGCCCACGCCGGTCTTGGTGAAGAAGGCCGGGATGCCCGAGCCGCCGGCGCGCAGCTTCTCGGCCAGCGTGCCCTGCGGGGTGAATTCCAGTTCGAGTTCGCCGGCCAGGTACTGGCGCTCGAACTCCTTGTTCTCACCCACGTACGACGAAATCATCTTCTTGATCTGGCGTGTGGCGAGCAGCAGGCCCAGGCCGAAACCGTCAACGCCAGCGTTGTTCGAGATGCAGGTGAGTTGCTTGGCGCCGCTGTCGCGCAGCGCGGCAATCAGCGCCTCCGGGATGCCGCACAGACCGAAACCGCCAACCGCGATCGTCTGGCCGTCGCGAACGACGCCCGCGAGCGCCTCCGCGGCGCTGGCGTAGACCTTGTTCATGTTTGCTCCTTCCTCGGTGATTTCCTGTCATTGCGCCCGCCTCCAGGTGATGCCGGCGAGTCACGCAGGGAAATTGTAACGGTACAATCGGACGGAGATCGTCCAGTTGCCAACCGTCCGACAGCATACGCAAGCGTCGCATCCCGCGCCAATACGTACAATTACATAAGCAAATGCCCGCTATCGACTACCAGACCGCCTTCCAGCTCGCCCCAGTCGGCCTCGTGCTGTCGCGCGAGCGCATGATCGAGGACTGCAACGACGAGCTCTGCCGCATCTTTGGCACCACCCGGGCCGCCCTGATCGGCGAATCGTTCCAGGTGCTCTATCCCACCGCAGACGAGTTCGAGCGTACCGGCGCGCGCATCGTGCCGATCATGAACGCCAAAGGCTCCTACTCCGACGAGCGCATCATGAAGCGCGCCGGCGGCGACCTGTTCTGGTGCCACGTCACCGGGCGCTCGCTGGACCGCCTGCAGCCCTTGGGCGCCGGCATCTGGACCTTCGAAGACCTATCGCAGAAGCGCCCGGTCACCGCCGAGCTGACGGCGCGCGAACGCGATATCGCCGCGCAACTGGTGGATGGCAAGACCAGCAAGCAGATCGGCAAGCTGCTCTCCATCAGCCCCCGCACGGTGGACATCTACCGGGCCAGGCTGATGAAGAAGTACGGCGCCCATACCTCGGTCGACCTGGTGCAACGCCTGGTCAACCACTAAGGGCGGCGCCCTACTCCATCATCAGCGCCCGGATTGCCGGCGGCACGGGCACTGATTTTTCGGCCTCGTAGTCGCACCAGACCACCTTGGCGCCGCCTTGCGCGTACACCACGTCCGGCTGGTCGATGCGGCGGATCTCCATGCGGGTCTCGAAGCTCGTGCGCCCCAGGTCGCCCGCAAACATCCGGCACTCGATATCCCCGGGATAGCGCAACTGCTTCAGGAAACTCATGTGGGCGTTGATGATGACTGGCCCGCAACCGCTGGGGTCCTTGCCGCCATGTCCCAGCGACTCGAACCAGGCAATGCGCGCCTGTTCCAGGTAACGGAAGTAGACCGTGTTGTTGACATGGCCCATGGCGTCCATGTCGCCCCAACGGATGGGCATGCGCAGAGTGAATACGGGTTTCATCCGCGTGAGCGTAACACCGGGAGCCGGTCGCTTCCATCGGCGAAAGCGACGGTTCACGCATCGGCACATCGGGAGGACGGCTGCCTTGGCCTTCGATCAGCCAAGCATGCTCATCTCGGACCAATCCGAATCTGCGTTCAGACGTTGAGGCAAGTTCATGCTGGCGACGGACGCCGCCGGCATGATAGGCAAAACCAGGAGAACGATGGCTTAGCGGCGCACAGGGCGATCGCTGCCCGCCGCGCCGGGCATGGCGAGGCCGGAATCCGTCAGGGACGATTCCATGCGGCGGATCTGCTGCTGCAGCTGCTCCAGGCGGATACGGGAGGCACGGCTCTCGATTTCCGCGCTTTGCACCTCGATGCGCGCCGCCTTCTGCTCTTCGGCGATACGCTGGCGCTGCGCCTGCATCACGCGCACGTCTTCATTGAGCGCATTGGCACGCGCCTCGGTTTCTTGCAGTGCCTTGTCAAACGCGCGTTTTTGCGATGCCAGCACCTGGCGGCGGATATCGTCATCAGCCCAGACCGCGCTCTGCTGCGTTACCTGGCGGTAAGCCTGTTCCGCCGCCCCAATCGATTCGAAGCGGAAAACCCGCCAGAGATTCTTCTGGTAAAACAGCGCCACATAGCAAACCACCTGATCGTCAGCAAGCATCAGCGTGGTGCCGTAGTCGCCGTTGTAGCTGGTGCGCAGCTCGCGCACCGACCTGTCACGCAGGCGCTTCTGCAGCTCCGACACCAACCCCAGGGAAGCCGGCGAGGCCTGCGGCATGCTGCCCGAAGCGGTCAGCGGCGCCGGGGCCACCGACATCGGCACGGGCTCGGCCGCCGCCACGACACCGGAGGCGGACAGCGACAAGGCCAGGCCAATCAGACTGGCTAGCAAGGGGGCGCGGCAGGAATTATTCAACATGGCGTTCCGGCTGGGACAGGGACGAAATACGGTTCAGGAAATCGGGGTGCATCATGCGGCACTACCCGACGGCAATGATGCGCAGCGCGCACCTCACCGACCGCGGATTGTAACAAGCTTCCCAGCAGGGACCGCGTTTTGTAACCATTGCGGGATTGGCGTTGCCATTCCCGCAACAGCCCCACTGGCGCGTGGGGAGGCGTTGGCGCCACCCCACGCTACTGCAACTGCGCGCCGCTTAACGCTTGGCGATCGAGGTTTCTGCCTTGCTCACGAGGTCCACGCCAATCTGCTTCTTCCACTTGTCATAGACCTTGGCCGTGGCCTTGCGGAAGGCATCGTGCTCAGCCGGCGTCAGTTGCGCCACCTTCACACCGTGGGCCTCCATATCCTTCCAGGCCGGTGCGCCCGCCTCGACCAGGCCCTTGCGGGCCAGCGCCGTTTCCTGCTTGCCGGCGTCGATGGCGGCTTGCTTGACGATCTCGCGGTCGGCCGGCGTCCAGCTTTCCCAGATCTGCTTGTTGACCACGAAGATCAGCGGGTCAGCCACGTAGCCCCAGGTGGTCACGTACTTCTGGCCCACCGTGTAGAGCTTGGCGGCGGCGAACACCGATTGCGGATTTTCCTGGCCATCCACCGCGCCCGAGGCCATGGCCGGCTGCGCGTCGGCCCAGCTCATCTGGGTCGGGTTGGCACCGAGCGCGTTGAAGGTCTCGATATACAGCGGCGAGCCCACCACACGCAGCTTCATGCCTTTCAGGTCTTCCGGCTTGCGGATTTCGCGCTTGGAGTTGGAGACTTCACGAAAGCCGTTCTCGCCCCAGGCCAGCGGCACCACACCGGACTTGTCCAGGGTCGCGAAGATCGACTTGCCGACCTCGCCTTGCGTGAGGGCGTCCAGTGCCTTGTAGTCAGGCATCAGGAACGGCAACGAGAACAGGTTCAGCTCCTTGACCTGCGGCGACCAGTTG
The DNA here is from genome assembly GCF_058802485.1 of Cupriavidus sp. GW822-FHT02D05. NCBI lineage: Bacteria > Pseudomonadati > Pseudomonadota > Betaproteobacteria > Burkholderiales > Burkholderiaceae > Cupriavidus > Cupriavidus sp. GW822-FHT02D05. The sequence continues at coordinate 295,877 of NZ_JBXAOE010000002.1, forward strand.
ATGGTCGAGCCCACCGCCATGTCGATCACGCCCTGGCGGATCGCCGAGAACTCACGGGTCTGGTCGCCGGCCACCAGCGAGGTACCCGGGTACAGCTTGATGTTGATGCGGCCGCTGGTGCGCTGGCGCACCAGGTCGGCCCAGATCTCGCCGCCCTTGCCCCACGGGAAGGCCGGGCCGAGCACCAGCGACATCTTGTACTCGGCTTTGTAGCTCTGCGCCATGGCGCCAGCGGGCGCGAGGGCGGCAGCGGCGATGGTGGCTGCCAGCGACAGCATCAGGGCACGACGTTTCATGCGTTCTCTCCTCTCAGGATCTGTTGTGTGTTTCTTATGGGCAACGAGAATGTCAACACCTCGAATAACTCAATAACCCAGGTAGTCAGGCAACCAGGTCGCCAGCGGCGGGAAGGCCAGCACCAGCAGCATGGCGACGAACATCGCCAGCAGCATCCACACCACCCAGGGCACGGTCTCTTCCATGCGCACGCGCGCGATCCGGCACGAAACCATCAGGTTCACCGCCAGCGGCGGCGTGAACTGGCCAAGCGCGACCTTGAGCGTCAGCACCACCCCGAACCAAACCGGGTTCCAGTGAAAGGCATTGGCGATCGGCAGCAGCAGCGGCACGAAGATCAGGAAGATCGAGATGCCGTCGAGGAACATCCCCACCGTCATCAGCAAGGCCACGATCAGCGCCAGCACGCCGTATTCGCCCAGCCCGGAATGCGCAATGGCATTGGCCAGCGGATCGATCACGCCCAGCGTGGACAGCGCGTAGGCAAAGATGCCGGCCAGCGCCACCACCAGCAGGATCACCGCGGAAGTCTCCGCCGCCTCCTGGAAGATCACGAACAGGTCGCGCATGCCGATGCTGCGGTAGATCACCATGCCAACGAACAGGCCGTACACCACCGCCACCACGGCGGCTTCGGTCGGCGTGAACCAGCCCGCGCGCATGCCGCCCAGGATCAGGAACGGCGCGACCAGGCCCCAGGCCGCTTCGCGCAGGCTCTTCCAGAACGGGGGACGCGGCAGGCCGGCCTCGATGGCGCCCATATTGTGCTTGCGCGCCAGCCAGACGGCCGGCACGATCAGCGCCACGCCGGCCAGGATGCCGGGGATCATGCCGGCGGCGAACAGCGCCGGCACCGAGGCGCCGGGCACCAGCACGCTGTAGATGATGAAGGCAACGGACGGCGGAATCAGGATGTCGGTTGCGGCGGCAGCGCCGACCACGGCCGCGCTGTACGCGCCGGGATAGCCGGCCCGCGACATCGCAGCAATCATCACGCCACCCACCGCGGCCGCATTGGCCGGGCCGGAGCCGGAGATGCCGCCCAGGAACATGGCAACCAGGATGGCCACCAGCGGCAGCATGCCCGGACCGCGCCCGACAATGGCAATGGCGAAGGTCACCAGCCGCTGCGCCACGCCGGAACGGTCGAAGATCGAGCCGACCAGCACGAACATCGGGATCGCCAGCAGCGGGTACTTGCCCAGGCCGGCGTAGAAATTCTGCGGCACGGCCAGCAGGCCGAACATCTGGGTGTCCACGTTGGACAGCCCGATCGCCACCAGGCCGCCAAGCCCCAGCGACACGCCGATCGGCACGCCCAGCATCATCAAGCCCAGGAACACCACGAACAGGATAATGGCAATGAGGGTCATGGCGTGGACTCCGAAGCTGCTGCGCCGGCAACCCGCTCGGCATGCAGGGCCTTGAGCGCGCGCAGGTTGCGCACCGCTACGCCGAGCGCCCGCAGCGCGATGGCGGCGGACAGCACCGGCAGCCAGACGGAGTACCACCAGCTCGGCACGCCAATGCCCGGCGAGGTCTCACCAAACGTGTATTCGTCCCACGCCACGCGAGCGCCCAGCACCGCCAGCGCGATGAACATGACTGCAACGGCCACCGCCGACAGCACCGCCAGGCGCCGCTGCCGCGCCGCGCTGCCACGATCGAAAAAGAATTCAATGCGGATATTGCGGTCGCGCGCCACGGCCGCGCTGCCTGCCACCAGGGCCAGCACGATCATCAGGAAGACCGAGAATTCCTCGGTCCAGGCAAACGATTCATCGGTGAAATAACGGACCACCACGTTGGCGAAGGTGATGCACACCAGCAGCACCATGACGATCACGCCAACCCAGTCTTCAATTCGCGGCGATACCTTGAAGCCGCTGTCCCCTTGCTGGCTGGCGCCAGTCTCGTCCGGCATGGCCGTGACGTGTTTTGGGTCGGCATCGCGCCGCCCCTCCCGATCTGCTTGCATCTCCCCGGCCTCCGGTCCGGTCCGCGCGGCGCCGCTGGCTGCACACGGATTTTCTCTTTGAATTATGTAAAGACTTAATCTCAAGACATGGCGGATTATGCCAAGACTTGCCGAGCGCGCGGGAACTTTTGCTCCATGCCGCGCCAACAGGCAATCTTCTGGCCGTGGGAATCCGGCAGGCCATCGATTCCGCAGGGTGCCCAAAGGGACCGGATAAGCCCAGGGACCGGGAATCGCACGCCCCGCCGCCGCTTTTGGCGCGGGCCAGGGCCAACCTGCCGGCAGGCGCACGCAAGCGCGCGCCGCCCCTTCTGGCGGCTATACCATGCCGTCGTCGGCGGTAATGATTGCGCCGTTGATGAATGCCGACTGGTCGGACGCCAGCAGCAACAACAGGCCGTCCAGGTCCTCGGGCTTGCCCACGCGCTTGCGGGGCAGCATCTGGACCAGCTTCTGGCCGGCGTCGGTGTCCCAATGGTGGTGATTGATATCGGTGTCGATATAACCGGGGCAGATGGCGTTGACGTTGATGCCATGGCGCGCCCACTCCAGCGCCATCGACTTGGTCATGTGCACCACCGCGGCCTTGCTCATGCAGTACACGCCGATTTGCGAGAGCACCTTGAGCCCGGCGACCGACGCGATATTGACGATACGCGACTGCGGCAGCGGATTGCCGTTCTTCTCGGCGCCCTTGGCGCGCGCAATCATGCGCTTGGCCACTTCCTGCGCCACGAAGAAAGCGCCCCGGGTATTGGTGTCGAAGACGAAATCGAAGTCGTCGGGGGTGACGTCGGTCAGGCGCTGGGTGGTGGAGACGCCCGAGTTATTGACCAGGATGTCGATCGCCCCGGCCTCGGTCTCGGCATGCGCCACCGCGGAGCGCACGCTGTCGTGGTCGGTCACGTCGAGCTGCACCACGTGCGCGCTGCCGCCCTCGGCCTCGATCGCGGCACGCAGCTCCTTGAGCCGCTCGGTACGCCGCGACGCCAGGATGACCTTGGCGCCGGCACTCGCCAGGACATGGGCAAACCGCGTGCCCAGACCGCTCGAAGCGCCTGTCACCAGCGCGACCTTGCCTTCCAGATTGATCGACAAACCCATAATGGCCTCTATGTTCGGGAGCCCCCGGCGCCGCCTGCCATGGCCACGGCCTACGGGAGCTCCTCGCGAAATCTGCCTGCTGAAACCGAAGGCAGCATATCAAAAAAAAGAACGGTCGTTCCAAAAAAAATCTTGCCTGACCATGGCGAGTCCCGGACAATGCCGGAGATTCTAAGAACTCGGGCCACAAAGGGAAAGAGGAAAAACGCGCATGGCCGCCACGATTTGGCGAGTGCGCCGCCCCGCCCTTGCCCCAAGTTCCGCCCGATCATCGCATCCCCGGTACCACCGAACACGGCATTTCCCACAATTGCGCGCAAGTTGCCAAGAATAGAGGGTTAGAGACAATGAATCAGCAACAGCTCCTGGAGCAGTACGGCCCCCGCGAGGCCATGGAATACGACGTCGTCATCGTTGGCGGCGGCCCCGCCGGCCTGGCAACCGCCATCCGCCTGAAGCAGCTCGCCCAGGAGAAAGGCACCGAGGTCAATGTCTGCGTGCTGGAAAAAGGCTCCGAGCCGGGCGCCCACATCCTGTCCGGCGCCATCATGGACCCGGTTGCGCTCAATGAGTTGATCCCCAACTGGAAGGAACTCGGCGCCCCGCTGAACCAACCGGTCGCTGAAGACAAGTTCCTGTTCCTCAACGAAACCGGTTCCAAGGCCACGCCGTCCGCCCTGCTGCCGGAGTGCTTCCACAACCACGGCAACTACATCGTCAGCCTGTCCAACTTCACGCGCTGGCTGGGGCAACAGGCCGAAGGCCTGGGCGTCGAGATCTTCCCGGGCTTCCCGGCCGCCGAGGTGCTCTACAACGACGACGGCTCGGTCAAGGGCGTGGCCACCGGCAACATGGGCATCAACAAGGAAGGCGAGCCGACCGAGAATTTCCAGCTCGGCATGGAGCTGCACGCCAAGTACACCATCTTCGCCGAAGGGTCGCGCGGCCACTTGGGCAAGCAACTGATCGCCAAGTACAAGCTCGATGACGGCAAGGATCCGCAAAGCTACGGTATCGGCCTGAAAGAGCTGTGGGAGATCGATCCCGCCAAGCACCAGCCAGGCCTGGTGGTGCACACCGCCGGCTGGCCGCTGGACCCGGCCACCTACGGCGGCTCCTTCCTGTACCACATGGAAGACAACAAGGTCGCTGTGGGCTTCGTGGTGGGCCTGGACTACACCAACCCCTGGCTTTCCCCGTTCGAGGAGTTCCAGCGCTTCAAGACGCACCCGGAAATCCGCACGTATTTCGAAGGTGGCAAGCGCATCAGCTACGGCGCGCGCGCCATTACGGCCGGCGGCCTGCTGTCGCTGCCCAAGACCGTGTTCCCGGGTGGCGCCCTGGTCGGCTGCGACGCCGGTTACCTGAACGCCTCGCGCATCAAGGGCAGCCACGCTGCCATCAAGACCGGCATGATGGCCGCCGAAGCCGCCTATGATGCGCTGCAGGCCAACCGCCAGCACGACGAACTGACGGCCTACCCGACCGCCTTCGAGAACAGCTGGCTGCACAAGGAACTGCTGCAGGCAAAAAACTTCAAGCAGTGGTTCAAGAAGGGCCGCACCACCGCCACGCTGATGACCGGCATCGAGCAATGGCTGCTGCCCAAGCTGGGCATCCGCAACCCGCCCTGGACCATCCACCGCGAGAAGCCGGACCACGTCTACCTCAAGCCAGCCGCCGAGTGCCCGCAGATCGTTTACCCGAAGCCGGACGGCAAGCTCACCTTCGATCGCCTCAGCTCGGTGTTCATCAGCAACACCAACCATGAGGAAAACCAGCCGGCCCACTTGACGCTCAAGGACGCAAGCGTCCCAGTCAATGTCAACTGGGACAAGTTTGCCGGCCCCGAAAGCCGCTACTGCCCAGCCGGTGTGTACGAGTTCGTGCAGAATGACGACGGCAAGGAACGCCTGCAGATCAACGCGCAGAACTGCGTGCACTGCAAGACCTGCGACATCAAGGATCCCACCCAGAATATCGTATGGGTGACGCCGGAAGGCGGCGGCGGCCCGAACTACGTGGGCATGTAACTTAGCCGCATGGCAAGAACAACGGCACCGGGTTCGGTGCCGTTTTTTTGGGCTCAGACCTGCGGGCTCGACGTTGCGGGCGACGTCAGTGAATCATGGTAGAGCGGCTTGTCGTCGGCCACGCTCTGATACCAGCCAATCACATCAGCCACGCCCGCAATCAGCGTGATGAGTGCCGGGCCAGCAAGCGGCACCTGCCCGATCCCGTCGATCAGGGCCAGCACCACGTCCGTCATGCCGCCCGCCTCGCGCGGCTTGCCGAGGGCGGTGGCCGAGGCCACGTCCAGGGGCGACATCCCGACCAGCAGGCGTGTGCCGTCGGCACCGGCGTCGGCACTAACTGGCTTGGTTCCACTCGAAAAATCTTCCAGTCCCAGCGCGCGTTCGTCCATCGACAAAGCACTCGCCTGGCTGCCGCCCTGCGCGATATCAGCCATGGCTGGCATGGCAATGGCTAGCAGGGCTGCCAGGATGGGCGCGCGCAATTGCGCGCCAAGGCGGGATAAACGCTTCATGATGTCTCCTTGTGGCAGGCATCGGGATACCGGCCCGCCACAATGCCAGCATGCCGTGCCGGATCTTCTCGCAGGGGACAGTAGAGACGGGAAGCGTGATTCGGGCAAGAATCCGTGTTAGCAGGATGACTCCAGACGCCGCCCCCTCTCACGCGGCGGTGACCTGCATGCTGGCATTGGCCAGCAACTGCTCATAGATAAAGCACTGGAGCAGCGTCAGCTCGCGCTCGCCTAGGGCTTCGAACACAACGCCGAACGTGGGAAACTCCACATCGCCCTCGGCAGGCAACGCGTTGCGCACCACCCCGTCGACCATGATCTCGCTGTCCAGCGCGGCGGTGCGCAGATGGAAGCACAAGCGTACCGGCGCACCGGGCGCCGGCACTGCGCCGGCGATCTGGATCTGCGCGCCGCCAGTGCTCAGGTCGGTCAGCAACACCAGGCGGGCAGGCTGGTGCTGTGCCGCAGCCTCATCGTCCGTGCTGCCGGGATCCACAAGGTAAGCCGCCAGCCGCGTCAGCACGCGGGTCGCCTTGCGCACCGGCATCTGCTGCGGCTCGGCCGGCGCCGACAAGACCAGGTAGCGGAATGGACTGCGGCAGATGGCGGTCACCGTCGACTCGAAACTGAGGATGGCGTGACCGGAAAAGCCGCGCAGCAACACCGTCTCGCCGGGCTTGAGCTGCAGTTCCTTCCCGCCGAGCTGCGGCCAGGTCACGAACAGGCCCTGCTCGACAAATCCGATCAGCCGGCTGGCCGCGGCGCGCCCGGTCTGCCCCGGCGATTTGACCTGAAGCAGCGTGCCCACCTGCAGGCCAAGCGGCCCCGCACTGGCCAGCCGCCCGCTGTCCATCGGCTCGCCCGGTTCGCCCGGCTCGTCCTCCGGCCGGCACACAGTGCCATGGCGAAACACCAGGGCGACGTCGCGGTCCTCGGGAATCACGCTGCCGCTGCCGAGCACGAGATTGCCTGCCTCGTCCAGCAAGGACCAAGGCAAGGGCTGGCCGACGGGGAGATCGTTAGGGGTGAGTGCAATCATGGTTAGCACCGGTGAACGCCCGGGCAGCGGGCGTGGCAGATCCAACGGCGGCTACGGGAACGCAGAAACGGTCGTCCCGGCCACCACCTAGCGAGGCGCTCAGTGCACAGAGCGGCTGGCGCGGCTGCCTCAAGGCGCCGCGATGTACCAAGTGAATAGCGCATCCCATCCAGTTTGCTATCGGCGCATTCCTGGAAAACCTTGAGAACAATCGGACAGCCAAGGGGGCAGGCATGCCTTGACGCCGTCTCGCTTTCCTCGCAAAATCTCGCCACAATCTGTCTGACAGCCTTACATATTAATCGATGACCATCCTAAGCCGCCCCGCCTCGCTTGCCGCACGTATCGCCGACGCCCTGCGCGCCGACATCGCAGCGGGCCGCTTTGCCGCCGGCGCCCGGCTCCCGGCCGAAGCCGCCCTTGGCGAGACTTTTGGCGTGAGCCGCCCCATCGTCCGGGAGGCCATTGCACAACTGAAGGCGGACGGGCTGCTGGTCACGCGCAAAGGCTCGGGTGCCTATGTATCGGACACGCCCGGCGGGCAGGTATGGCGCATGGCCCCCGAACTGCAAGGCGGTCCGACCCCGGCCCAGCTATTCGAGTTGCGCATGGTGGTGGAATGCGCCTGCGCCGAAATGGCCGCGCTGCGCCGCACCGACGAGGACCTGCAAGCCATCCACGCCGCGCTGGCCGCGATGCGCGAGCACGCCGAAGATTTCACCAGCGCCGCAGCCGCCGACGTGGCGTTCCACCACGCCATCGCGCAGGCCGCGCACAACCCCTGCTTCACCGGCCTGACCGATTTTGTTGGCCAGCACATGCTGGCGGCGCGGCAAACCGCCTGGGAAAACGCCGCCCGCTTTCGCGGCGGCTCGCAGGGCGCGGATAGCGAGCACACCGCGCTGGTGCAGGCCATTGCCGCCGGCAACGCCAGCGCGGCGCGGCAGGCCGCACGCAGGCACCTCGGCGCGGCAGCCAAGCGCATGGGGCTGACTTTGCGTTAAGCCCTGGCGCGCAGAGCGCAGGGCCTATCCACGGCACAACACAATCCAGGGACCCGCGGCACGTACCGCCTGACAGGCGCCGGCCGCATCAGCAGAGAACGACAATGGAACAAGTAGATTGCGTGGTAATCGGCGCGGGCGTAGTGGGCCTGGCCGTGGCGAGACAACTGGCCATGCAGGGCCGCGAAGTCATCATCCTGGAAGCCGAGAACGCCTTCGGCACCATCACCAGCGCGCGCAACAGCGAAGTGATCCACGCCGGCATCTACTATCCGGCCGGCTCGCTCAAGGCCGCGATGTGCGTGCGCGGCAAGGCCATGCTGTACGACTACTGCGCCTCGCACCACATCCAGCACCAGCGCTGCGGCAAGCTGATCGTAGCCACCACCGAGGCCCAGGTCGCCACGCTGGAAGGCATCAGGGCCAAAGCCGCGGCCAATGGCGTGCATGACCTGCAGTTGCTCAGCCAGGCCGAGGCGCAGGCGCTGGAGCCAAACCTGCAATGCCGCGCCGCCCTGCTCTCTGCGTCCACCGGCATCGTCGACAGCCATGGCCTGATGCTGGCCTTGCTGGGCGACGCCGAGAACGCCGGCGCCATGCTGGCGGTGCAGTCGCCCGTGGCCGGCGGCGCCGTGATGCCGGATGGCATCCGCCTCGACGTGGGCAGCCAGGACGAGGCGGACGGCACCACGCTGCTGGCCCGCACCGTGATCAACTCGGCCGGCCTGACCGCGCCGGCGCTGGCGCGCAGCATCGAAGGCATGCCTGCCGCACATATTCCACCGCAGTACTACGCCAAAGGCTGCTACTTCACACTGGCCGGGCGCGCCCCCTTCTCGCGCCTGATCTACCCGGTGCCGGAGGCCGCCGGCCTGGGCGTGCACCTGACGATCGACCTGGGCGGCCAGGCGCGCTTCGGCCCCAATGTGCGCTGGATCGACGAGATCGAGTACGGCGTGGACCCGGCCGATGCCGACAGCTTTTACGGTGAAGTGCGCAATTACTGGCCGGGACTGGCCGACGGCGCGCTGCAGCCGGGCTATGCCGGCATCCGCCCCAAGATCAGCGGGCCGGGCGAGCCCGCGGCGGATTTCCGCATTGATGGCCCAGCCACCCATGGTGTGCCGGGGCTGGTCAACCTGTTCGGCATCGAGTCGCCCGGGCTGACCTCGTCGCTGGCGCTGGCCGAGCACGTGGCAAGCCTGCTGTGAAGCCCTGAACGATCCAAATGCCGGCGCGCGTCAGCGCCCGGCCGTGGCGGCATCCGCCTTGGCGTCGGACGCCGCCTCCGTACGGAACGTCATGAACGCGCACAGTGCGCCGCCCGCCGCCGCTAGTGCCGCCAGCCCGAATGTGTGCGCGGGCCCGAGCGCCTTCCAGGTCCACCCCATCGCCAGCCCGCCGCAGGTGCCGCCAAGGCCGTAGGAAAGGCCGGTGTAAAGCGCCTGGCCACGCCCCTGCAAGGGCCCCGCGAACCAGCGCTGCAGGCGTTTCAGGCTGGCGCTATGGTGCGCGCCGAAGGTGGCCGCGTGCAGGACCTGCACCAGCGCCATCAGCCATGACAATTGGGCGAAGTAGCCGGTCAGGCCAAAGCGGATCGCGGCCAGCACGAAGGTGCCGGCCAGGATGGTGCGCAAAGGTACGCTTGCGAACAACCGCCCCTGGTAAAAGAAGAAAACGATCTCGGCCACCACGCCGATGGTCCACATCACGCCGATGGCGAACTTGCTGTAGCCAAGCTGCTCCAGGTACAGCGAATAGAACACGTACAGCGCGGCGTGGGCGAACATCATCAGGAACGCCGAGCCGAAGAACCAGCTCACATCGGGACGGCGCAGCAGCGGCAGCGCCGGCGGCGGCTTGACGCGCGGCCCGTCCTCGGGCGCATCGCGCATGCCGAACACCACCACCAGGAACAGCGCCAGCATGGCGCTCGCCAGCCACGGGAACACCTCCATGCCGTAGTGCTCGAACAGCGCCCCACCCATCAGCACGGCCGCGATAAAGCCGGCCGAGCCGAACATGCGGATGCGCCCGTAGCGGTAATCGAAGGCGCCGTAGCGGCGCAGCGTGGAGATGGTGAGCGCGTCGCCCAGCGGAGACATGGCGCTGGTGATCAGGTTCAGCCCGATCATCATCGCCATCATTGCGCCGTAGCTGGTGACGCCGGGCACCATCAGGAACGCCAGCAAGGATGTCACGGCGGCCAGGCGCAGCAGGCGCACGCGGGTATGCATCACGTCGGACAGCCAGCCCCAGAAATACGGGCCGACGATGCGGCTGACCTGGAAGCAGGCCATCAGCACGCCAATCTGCACCGGGGAGAAACCGCGCCCGGCGAAGAACAGGCTCACATAGGGGGAGATGACGCCGACGTAGCCGTAGTAGCCAAGATAAAACAGGCCAAAGCGCGTCTCGGAGACGCGCCCGGCACCCGCGGCGCGGGCGTGTTGTTCCGCCTGCGCCAACTCAGCGCGACGGGCCGGACTGCGGCGACTGGGCGGGAATGCGCGGGGTATCGACCTTGACGTCGCCGCACTGGGCACGGTGGCGCAGCGCATGGTCCATCAGCACCAGCGCCAGCATGGCTTCGGCGATGGGGGTGGCGCGGATGCCCACGCAGGGATCGTGGCGGCCGAAGGTTTCCACCGTGGTGGGCTGGCCTGCCTTGTCGATGGATTCGCGCGGGGTGCGGATGCTGGAGGTGGGCTTGATTGCCAGCGAGACGGTGACGTCCTGGCCGGTCGAGATGCCGCCAAGCACGCCGCCGGCGTTATTGCCACGGAAGCCTTCGGCGCTGAGCGAGTCGCCATGCACGCTGCCACGCTGGCTCACGCTCTCAAACCCCGCGCCGATCTCCACGCCCTTGACGGCGTTGATGCCCATCATGGCATGCGCGATATCGGCATCGAGCTTGTCGAACAGCGGCTCGCCCAGGCCCACCGGCACATGGCTCGCCACCACCTCGATGCGCGCGCCGACGGAGTCGCCGTCGCGGCGCAGCGCGTCCATATAGGTTTCCAGCTCCGGCACGATCTCCGCATTGGGGGCAAAGAAGGGATTCTCCGGCACTTCCGCCCAGTCCACGAACGGCACGCGGACTTCGCCCAGCTGCGACATATAGCCCCGGATCTCGGTGCCATACTGCTCGCGCAGCCACTTCCTGGCCACGGCCGCCGCTGCCACCACCGGTGCCGTCAGGCGGGCCGACGAGCGGCCGCCGCCGCGATAGTCGCGGATGCCGTACTTCTGCCAGTAGGTGTAGTCGGCGTGGCCCGGGCGGAAGGTCTCGACGATATTGCCGTAGTCCTTGCTGCGTTGGTCGGTGTTGCGGATCAGCAGGCAGATCGGCGTGCCGGTGGTCTTGCCCTCGAACACGCCGGACAGGATCTCGACCTGGTCGGGCTCCTGGCGCTGCGTGACGTGGCGCGAGGTGCCGGGCTTGCGGCGATCCAGGTCCAGCTGGATGTCGGCCTCGGTCAGGGACATGCCCGGCGGACAGCCATCCACCACCGCGCCGATGGCCGGCCCGTGCGATTCGCCGAAAGTGGTGACAGTGAAGAGCAGGCCGAGAGTATTGCCGGACATGATGGGAGGCCGCGCAGGGCGTGAGAATTGGGGAACGGGCTACATTGTAAGGCTTTTGCCGCCCTTGCGGCCCTCCCCGGCTCGCGCTCAGGGCGCGGGCGCCGCCTGCAGGTCCGGATAGAAGCGCTCCCGCATCCGCGCCACGTAGGCCACCAGGCTGGGGTGGGATTCGGCGGCGGTGCGGATCGGCGTGTCGAACAGCGGGCACAGCGCGCCGGCCATGAAGGCGAAGACCGTGGCGTCGGCGCCGCAAGGCTTGTCGCCCATCAGGTAGGGCTGGCCACCCAGCACATCGGCCACGGCCGCCACATCGCGGCTGGCTATCGCGGCCAGATCGGCCGGGCTATGGCGCCCGAGCCCCTGCGTCCACAGGATGCGGCGGATCTTCGAGCGCACAAAACGCATCGCCAGCCCGCGCACCGGCCAGGGCACGGCGCGGAAGAACGTCGCCGGGCCCCGGGCAAAATTGGCGTCGTGGTTCCAGCGCGCATCGGCCACAGCCCAGTAGAAGTTATCTTCCAGCATCTTCTCGACCGCCCAGGCCGTGCCACGCTGGGACCGCGTCAGCCCTTCATCGAAGTCGATGTGGTAGGTCTTCTCCAGGTGCCAGCGGATCAGCGTGGAGTCCGCCACCACGCGGCCCTCGTCGTCGAGATAGGGCAGCTTGCCCTTGGGCGCGCGCCGCAGGCCGCCCTGCGCGGCGCGATACGGCAGTCCCGCGAGCTTGAGCAGCATGTCGGCCTTGGTGACGAAAGGGCTGGCGTCTGGCAGGCCGAAGGCCGGCCCGAAGGTGTAAAGCGTGATCATGGTTGCCGCCTCCCGCTTATCGTTAGCGCCACTCGCCGCGCAAGCCCTGCACCACCTGCTGCAAGCCCTCCGGCGTGGCCAGTTCCGGCGCGATCGGGTCGCCCACGACCAGTTCCAGCCGATTCAGGATGCCGCGCCGGAATGGCCGGGACATGGCATTGCCGCCCTTGCGGGAGAAAAAGCTGCCCCACAGCCCGCGCAGCGCCATCGGCACGACCGGCACGGGGGTGCGCCGGATGATCTGCTGCACGCCCTGCTTGAAAGGATTGAGCTCGCCGGTGGCCGTGATCTTGCCCTCCGGGAAGATGCAGACCAGGTCGCCGCCGGCCAGCGCCCGCGCGACTTCATCGTAGGCACGCTCCAGCATGACCGGGTCCTCGTGCGCCGGCGCGATCGGGATCGCCTTGGCCTGGCGGAAGAACCACGACATCAGCGGCACCTTGAAGATGCGGTGATCCATCAAGAAGCGCACCGGCCGCGGGCTGGCGGCCATCAGCACCACCGCATCGGCAAAGCTGACGTGGTTGCACACCAGCACCGCCGCGCCCTCGGCCGGAATGTGCTCGGCGTTGACGCGCTTCAGGCGATACACCGTATGCACCAGGATCCAGGCAATGAAGCGCAGCAGGAACTCCGGCACCAGCGAGTAGATGTAGATGGCAACCATCGCGTTGAGCAGCCCCACCACCAGGAACAGCTGCGGAATGCTGAAGCCGGCCTGGGTCAGCACCACCGCCAGCAGCGAGGAGCCGATCATGAAGAAGCTGTTGAGGATGTTGTTGGCGGCGATGATGCGGGCCCGGTGCGTCGGCGCGCAGCGACTCTGGATCAGCGCGTACAGCGGCACGCTGTAGAAGCCGCCGAACATCGCCAGCAGGAACAGGTCGATCAGCACGCGCCAGTGGCGCGGGTCGGCGGCAAAGCCGGCCAGCCCGGACAGTTCGCTGTGCTGCTCGCCGTTGCTGGCAAAGAACAGGTCGACCGCGAACACCGTCATGCCAATCGAGCCGAACGGCACCAGGCCGATCTCGACATGCCGACCGGACAGCCGCTCGCACAGCAGCGAGCCGGTGCCGATGCCCAGCGAGAACACCGCCAGCAGCAGCGTCACCACGTTCTGGTCGCCGCCCAGCACGTCCTTGGCAAAGCTGAAAAACGAGGTGAGGAAGGTCGCGCCCAAAAACCAGAGCCAGGAAATCCCCAGCAAGCTCAGGAACACCGTGCGGTCGGTGCGCGCCAGCTTGAGGTTACGCCAGGTCTCGGTAAACGGGTTCCAGTTGATGCGCAGGTCAGGTTGCGGCGCCGGCGAGTCCGGCACGCGCGCGGACACCATGCGGCCGGCCAGCGCCAGCACCACGCAAGCTGCGCCGACATAGAACGGCCCCACGATCTTCTCGCCATGGGTCAGGCCGGCCAGTTCGCCGCCAAGCAGGGTACCGAGCAGGATGGCCACGAAGGTGCCCATCTCCACCAGGCCGTTGCCGCCCACCAGCTCGGTCTCGTCCAGGTGCTGCGGCAGGTAAGCGAACTTGACCGGGCCAAACAGCGTCGAGTGCAACCCCATCAGGAAGGTGCCCGTGTAGAGCAAGGGCGCGCTATGCATGGCAAAACCCGCCAGCCCCAGCAGCATGATGGCGATTTCCAGCGTCTTCACCAGCCGGATCAGCCGGGACTTCTCGATCTTGTCGGCGATCTGGCCGCTGGTGGCCGAGAACAGCACGAACGGTGCGATAAAGATGGCTGAGATCAGGAACGCCGCGCTCTTGGCGTCAACACCGTCGAACAGGGCCGTATGGTAGGTGACCAGCGAGGTGAAGGCGACCTTGAACAGGTTGTCGTTCATGGCGCCCAGGAACTGGGTCCAGAAGAAGGGCGCGAAGCGGCGCGTGCGGAGCAGACGGAATTGGTTTTGTTGGCTCATGTAGCGCTCATGTCGCAGTCGGCTCAAAAAGATGCCGCGTCGTTGCGCGGCATTTACCACTTGTACGGACTATGGGCGCGCCCCAGGAGGGTGCACAGCCCGCAGCGCCTCGATCGGCCCAACCCGGCCGCCGCTACGTGGCGCCTCTCGCGCCATGGGCGGCTCAATCGCTCTTTTCTTCCGGCCAGTCGCGGATGTAGGCCTTGAGCATGCGGTTCTCGAAGCTCTGCTCTTCCACCACGGCCTTGGCCACGTCGTAAAACGAAATCACGCCCATCAGCGTCCGGTTGTCCAGCACCGGCAGGTAACGGGTGTGGCGCTCCAGCATCATGCGGCGGACTTCATTGACGTCCGTCTCCATGGTGCAGGTCAGCGGCGCGTCGTCCATGACCTTGCGCAGGCTGGTGGTGCCGACGTTGCCCCCGTTGGCGGAGAGCGTCTTGATGATCTCGCGGAAGGTCAGCATGCCGACCAGGTCGCCGTATTCCATCACCACCAGCGAGCCGATATCGTGCTCTGCCATGATGTTGACCGCCAGCAGCAGTGACGTTTCCGGCTTCACCGTATAGAGCGTGTTGCCCTTGATCTGCAGGATGTCGCTGACTTTCATGATGGTCTCCGCTTCTCTGAATCTGCTGTTTTGCTGTTTATTACCTGCCGCCGCCGGCATGGCCTGATGCGCCGATCCTAGCCGAAACCAGCCGCCCAAGTAAAGCACGGGCCGCCGCCGGGGCCGCCAAGGCTATTTGCCGTGCCCCCGGCAGCAGCGGATGCTACGATGCGATCCGGAGACAACTCTAGCCCTTGAAGCCATGTCCGGTACCCGTTTCGACACCCTGGCGCTGCATGCTGGCGCCGCTCCCGACCCCGCCACGGGGGCGCGGGCCACGCCCATCCACCTGACGACATCCTTCGTCTTTAAAGACAGCGAGCACGCCGCCTCGCTGTTCAATATGGAACGCGCGGGCCACGTCTACTCCCGCATCTCCAATCCGACGGTCGCCGTCTTCGAGGAGCGCATCGCCGCCCTGGAGAACGGCGCCGGCGCGATCGGCGTGGCTTCGGGCCAGGCCGCGCTGCATCTGGCGGTGGCGACGCTGATGGGCGCGGGCTCGCACATCGTGGCGTCCAGCGCCCTGTATGGCGGCTCGCACAACCTGCTGCACTACACGCTGCGCCGCTTCGGCATCGAGACCACCTTCGTGCAGGCGCGCGACATCGACGCCTGGCGCGCTGCCATCCGGCCCGAGACCAAGCTGCTGTTCGGCGAGACCCTGGGCAACCCCGGGCTGGACGTGCTCGACATCCCGACCCTGGCGCAACTCGGCCAGGACAACGGTATCCCGCTGCTGGTCGACTCCACCTTCACCACGCCCTACCTGCTCAAGCCCTTCGACCTGGGCGCCGGCCTGCTCTATCACTCGGCCACCAAGTTCCTGGGCGGCCATGGCACCACCATCGGCGGCGTGCTGGCGGAAGGCGGCACCTTCGACTTCGAAGCCTCCGGGCGCTTCCCGGAGCTGTCGGAACCCTATGCTGGCTTCCACAACATGGTCTTCACCGAGGAGAGCACGGTGGCGCCGTTCCTGCTGCGCGCGCGCCGCGAAGGCCTGCGCGACTTCGGCGCCTGCCTGAGCCCGATGGCCGCCTGGCAACTGCTCCAGGGCATCGAGACGCTGCCGCTGCGCATGGCCCGCCATGTGGACAACGCGCGCCGCGTGGTGCAGTTCCTGGTGTCGCACCCGATGGTCGAGTCGGTCGCCTATCCGGAGCTGGAATCCCACCCGGACTACGAACTCGCCAAGCGCCTGCTGCCGCGCGGCGCGGGCGCCGTGTTCAGCTTCAACCTCAAGGGCAACCGTGCCGCGGGCCAGCGCTTCATCGAAAGCTTGGCGCTGTTCTCGCACCTGGCCAATGTGGGCGATGCCCGCTCGCTGGTGATCCACCCGGCCTCCACCACCCACTTCCGCATGGACGCCGCGGCGCTGCAGGCCGCCGGCATCAGCGAAGGCACCATCCGTCTATCGGTCGGACTGGAAGACCCGGACGACCTCATCGACGACCTCAAGCGCGGCCTCAAGGCAGCCGAGAAAGCCATGAGCGCCAAGGGAGGGCAAGCCTGATGGAACTGACGATCGCAGGCCACAAGGCCTACGCCTACACCGGCGGCAAACCCTTCGACCCCGCCCTGCCCTGTGCCGTGTTCGTGCACGGCGCGCAGAACGACCACAGCGTCTGGGCTCTGCAGACGCGCTGGTTCGCCAATCACGGCTTCAGCGTGCTGGCGGTGGACCTGCCCGGCCACAACCGCAGCGAGGGCATGCCCCTCAAGACGGTCGAGGCCATGGCCGACTGGGTGATCGAACTGGTGCGCGCGGCCGGAGTAAGCGCCCCCGCGCTGGTCTTCGGGCACAGCATGGGCTCGCTGATCGCCCTGGAAACGGCCGCCCGCCACCCTGACGCGGTGCGCGGCATCGCCCTGCTTGCCACGGCCTATCCGATGAAGGTTGCCGACGCCCTGCTCGACGCCTCGCTCAACCGCGTGGACCAGGCCATCGCCATGGTCAACGCGTGGTCGCACTCCAGCCTCGCCAACAAGCCCTCCTCGCCGGGACCGGGCTCGTGGATGCAAGGCGGCAGCCAGCGCCTGATGGAACGCGTGGCACAACGCAACCCTGAAGGCCACGTCTTCCACAACGACTTCTCCGCCTGCAACGCCTACGCCAACGGCGACGCCGCGGTGGCCGCCGTGCGCTGTCCCGCCCTGTTCATCAGCGGCAGCAAGGACATGATGACCTCGCCCAAGGCCGCCCAGGCGCTCGCCGCCAGGATGGCATCGGCCAGCACGGTCACGGTGCCCTGCGGGCACGCGCTGATGGGGGAAAGGCCGGATGAGGTACTGGACGCGCTGGCGGCGTTTGCGCGCAAAGTGGTAGCGGCAGCTTGAAGGCGGCGGCGTAGCGAGCGCCCGCCCTCTCCCCGGCTGCTCTCCCACAAGTGGGAGAGGGGAGCCAACCAGCCGCAAGATCAACCAACTGTGGTAGCCGTGTTTCCCGCCCTAAGGGGCGGGAAACACCCAAGCGCGATGCGAAGTGAGCCGTCAAGGTGTGCCCAGGCCGTACACCGGCGCGCCTTCTTTGCCTACTTTTTTGGCAAGACAAGAAAGTAGGTCGCCGCCCCGCAGGGGTGGTGAAACCGCAGTTGCCTTTGACGGTAAGCAGTTGCAGTTACAGTCCCCCCCCACCTAAACTAAAAGCCCCCGAACACCCCACAGGCCCCCGCCATGCCCCAGGCCCACCCCCGTGAGTTCGAGAATTTCGCCGCCTTCTACCCCTTCTACCTGAACGAGCACCGCGACCCCACCTGTCGCCGCCTGCATTTCGCCGGCTCCACCGTGGCATTGCTGTGCCTGCTCGCACTCCTGCTCAGCGGCAACTGGTGGTGGCTGGCAGCGGCCACCGTGTCCGGCTATGCCTTCGCCTGGGTCGGCCATTTCGTCTTCGAGAAAAACCGGCCCGCCACCTTCCGCCATCCGCTCTACAGCCTGATGGGCGACTGGGTGATGTACGGCGATATCTGGCGCGGCAGGATTCCCTTCTAGGCCCGCGCTGCCATCAGACCTGGCCGTGCCAGCCGGGCGGCACCACCTCCAGGGTGCGCCGCGCGGGATCGGCTGAGCGTTCCTGGACCGCCGGGCCATCCTCCTGTTGCTGCCGGCGGAACACCGCATCCAGCGGCTGGTCCAGGCGCGGGTTGTCCAGCACCTGCTTGAGCGCATCGGCGCCCTGCAACTGCTGCGCCAGCGCCGTGCGCGGCAAGCGCGGCAGGTTCAGCACCAGCCGGTCGTGCAGCGTGCGCAGCGTCACCTGGCCCGGATCGCACAGCAGCGCCCAGTGCGCCTGGCCGCGATCCTGCGCCAGCCTGCCGACCAGATGCATCCCCTTGAGCTTGCCGAGCAGGCCAGCCAGGTAGTCCGCCTCCACCCGCAGCTTGCGCCCCAGGTCGAGCTCGCCGACGCTGCGCGGCACTTCGTCCCGCGCCCGATAGAGCAGGTAGAGCACGCCCAGCGCGTCGAAGAACTCGCTGCCGGCAAAGGTGCGGCGGCGCCAGTAGCCCTGCCGGATCACCGGCAGGTTGGCGGCGATGGTGGCACCCAGCAGCGTCACCAGCCAGCTCAGGTAGATCCACAGCAGGAAGATCGGCAGCGCGGCAAAGGTGCCGTAGACCGCGGTGTAAGTCGGGATATGGGTGACGAAGTAGCCGAAGCCGCGTTTGGCCAGCTCGAAGGCCAGCGCTGCCACCAGCCCGGCGGCGATCGCGTCGCGCCACTCCACGTTGGCGTTGGGCACGGCCGTGTAGAGGAAGGCAAAAGCGACCGCCGACAGCAGCACCGGCGTCAGGCCGACCACCAGCCCCAGCCCAAACGGCATGGTGCCGACATAACCAGCCGAGACCGAGATCAGGTAGGAGCTGATCGACAGGCTGGCACCGATCAGCACGGGGCCCAGCGTCAGCACGGCCCAGAACACCAGCACGCGCTGCGCCAGCGGGCGGCGCTGCTTGACCCGCCAGATCGCATTGAGCGCGTCCTCCACCGTCAGCATGGTGAGCACCGAAGTCACCATCAAGCCACCCAGGCCCACCGCCGTCAGGCCCTTGGCATTCTTGGCGAACTGGCCAAGGTAGCTGGTGATGGAATTACTGACGTTGCCAGGAATCAGGTTCTGGAACAGGAAGGATTCGGTCGCGCTGCGAAACTCGCGGAACACCGGGAAGGCCGCCAGCAAGGCGAAGGCCACCGTCAGCACCGGCACCACCGCCAGTACCGTGGTGAATGTCAGGCTGGCCGCGACCTGCGGCAAGCGGCCTTCGCCAGCGCGGCGCAGCGCGTAGCGCGTGAGCGCGCGTAGTTTTTGCAGATTCCATTCCCTGCGCAGGCGAACGATGCGGGCGGCAAACATGCGGGGGCAAACTCCTTACCGGGATTCCGTGGCGAGGCCGCAACTATAATACGCGCATTGCCCTCGCGCGCCGCGCAAGGCACAAACCCGGCCTGCCTCCCGGGACCGCTCCATCCTGGCGCCTCCCCGGTTACACCGTCAGGCGCCGTAGCCCCGTCCATGACCGAACTCCTAGTCCTCTACTACAGCCGCCACGGCAGCACCCGCAAGCTGGCCGAACTCATCGCCACCGGCATCGACAGCGTGCCCGGCGCCCAGGCGCGCCTGCGCACGGTGCCGCCGGTCTCGACGGTGAGCGAAGCCACCGCCCCGGATATCCCCCCGCAAGGCCCGCCCTACGCGGAACTGCGCGACCTCGAGGAATGCGCGGGCCTGGCCCTGGGTAGCCCCACGCGCTTCGGCAACATGGCCGCGCCGATGAAGTACTTCCTCGATGGCACGGTGGCCCAGTGGCTGTCCGGCGCCCTCACCGGCAAGCCCGCCTGTGTGTTCACCGCCACCGGCAGCCTGCACGGGGGCCAGGAAACCACCTTGCTGTCCATGATGTTGCCCCTGCTGCATCACGGCATGCTGGTCATGGGCCTGCCTTATTCGGAAAGCGCGCTGATGACCACCACCGGTGGCGGCACGCCCTACGGCCCAAGCCACCACGCGCGCGTGGACAACAGCGCGCCGGTGTCCGAGGAGGAAGCCGCGCTCGCGCGCGCCATGGGCAAGCGCCTGGCCGAGACTGCGCTGCGCCTGGCTGGCGGGAGCCGCGCATGAGCGCCGCCCCGAAAGTCCCGGACGCGTCGCACGCCACGGCCCCGTCCGCCGCCAACGCCAGCGACGGCGCGCTGCACAATGCCGCCCTCTGGCGCCTGAGCGCCGGCAGCTTGATTGCGCTGATCGTGCTGTGCATCGCCTGGGAATGGTTCCTGGCGCCGCTGCGTCCGGGCGGCTCCTGGCTGATCCTCAAGTTCCTGCCCCTGCTGCTGCCGCTGCGCGGCGTGCTGACCCGCAACCGCTACACCATGCAGTGGTCGTCGATGCTGATCCTGCTGTTCTTCACCGAAGGCATCGTGCGTGCCACCAGCGACCGCGCCCCATCTTCCACGCTGGCGTGGACCGAGGTGGCGCTAACGCTGCTGTTCTTCTTCGGCACCATCCTCTACCTGCGCCCTTACAAGCGCCGCGCCAAGGCCCTGCAGCCGGCCAAGCCCGGCAAATGACCACGCCGGCGAGCTTGCCATCAGCCCGCACCGATCCATCTCAGCGCGGCCGCCCTCACAGCGGCCGCCCTCCCGGACCCACCGCCATGAACGCCTCGCACCTCGATTCCTTCCTTGCCCTGTGCCGCGCCGCGCTCGGTGAGCAGCACGTGCTGACCGACGCCGCCGATCAAGCCCCCTACCTGACCGACTGGCGCAAGCGCTACACGGGCGAGGCAGTGGCGGTGCTGCGGCCGGGCTCGGCGGAAGAAGTCGCCGCCGCCGTGCACGCCTGCCACGCACACAAGCTCGCCGTGGTGCCGCAAGGCGGCAATACGGGGCTATGCGGCGGCGCCACGCCGCAGGCGGACCAGGCTTCGGTGGTGATTTCGCTGCAACGCCTGAACCGCGTGCGGCAGGTGGACCCGCTCAACAACACCATCACCGTGGAAGCCGGCGTGATCCTGCAGCAGTTGCAGGACACCGCGCGCGAGCACGGGCGGCTGTTCCCGCTGAGCCTGGCCGCGGAAGGCAGTTGCACCATCGGCGGCAACCTCTCCACCAACGCCGGCGGCACCGCCGTGCTGCGCTATGGCAATACGCGTGAGCTTTGCCTGGGGCTGGAGGTGGTAACGCCTGCCGGCGAGATCTGGGACGGCCTGCGCGGCCTGCGCAAGGACAACACCGGCTACGACCTGCGCGACCTGTTCATCGGGGCGGAAGGCACGCTCGGCATCATCACCGCCGCTGTGATGAAGCTCTACCCGCTGCCGCGCGCTCGCGTCACCGCGCTGGCAGCCGTGGCCAACCCGCGCGCTGCGCTGGCCCTGCTGGCCATCGCCCAGCAGCGCGCAGGCGCCATGCTGACCGGCTTCGAGCTGATGTCCGAGCGGTGCCTGTCGCTGGTCACCACGCATTACCCGCAACTGCGCTATCCGTTCGACCGCCCGCACCCCCAAGTCGTGCTGCTGGAACTGTCCGACAACGAAAGCGAAGACCATGCGCGCGCGATCTTCGAAGCGCTGATGGAAACTGCCTTCGAAGCCGGCGTGGTGCAAGACGCGGTAGTCGCCGAATCCGTGCAGCAGTCACGCGACTTCTGGAACCTGCGCGAACATATCCCGCTCGCCCAGGTCGACGATGGCAAGAACATCAAGCACGACATCGCCGTGCCGATCTCGCGCATCGCCGACTTCATCGACACCACCGACGCCCTGATCCAGCATGCCTTCCCCGGCGCGCGCATGGTCACCTTCGGCCATCTCGGCGACGGCAACCTGCACTACAACGTGTCGCCGCCCGTGGGCGAAAGCCACGATGCCTTCCTCGGCAACTCGGAAGCCATCAACCTGATCGTGCATGACAGCGTGCACGCCCACCGCGGCTCGATCTCCGCCGAGCATGGGCTGGGCCAGCTCAAGCGCGAGGAAAACCGCCGCTACAAGAGCGGCGTGGAGCTGGCGATGATGCGGGCGATCAAGCAGGCGCTCGATCCCCAGGGGTTGATGAATCCGGGCAAGGTGATCTGACGGGAAACGCGCGCCGGTGGCTTAGCGCGCTGCCGGAATTTCCACGACCTGCCAGCCCTCGTTGCGGTCCGCCAGGAATCGCATCACGGAATCGACGGTGACGGTCCTGATGCGGTCGGAGAAGCGCAGTTCAGTGGGATGATCGTCAAAGGCCACGTTGGCCTTGAACACGCGGCCACCCAGGCGCTTGAACGTACCGATCTTCATCTCGGACGGCTGGTAACCGGCCAGCTTGAGCCAGGCCTGCGCCTGCTCGCGATTGACGATCTTGGCGTCCCTGGCTTCCACGGCTGCCAGCGTTTCCAGCACCCAGGTGTTGGAGTTCTGGTACTGCGTGGAGAATGGGTACGATACCAGGCTGTAGTTGACGTCGTGAACCGAGCGCAGGGCTGCGCCATCCTGCAGGCGCGGCAGCAGGCGATCGGCGATCTGCTTGGGAGGGACGATCAGGACGGCATCGTACGAGAACATATCGTCGAGGAAGAAATTGCCGACGCCCTCGTACCACAGATCCGACTGCGCGGTGCCACAGCTATTGAGCAAATGGGCAATGCGCCAACGCGCGTCCGCCGGGTTGCGGTAGATGATGCCGACGTGGCTGTATTTCAGCCCATAGCTGGACAGGTCCTGCCCCACCCGCCCCACCAGCGCCACGTTGTCCTGGCGCCGCTCCATCTCCGCCGTCACCTTTTGCGCCGTGGCCATGGCCTGGCGCAGCGTCTGCGTGCTGAGCGGCGTGTCTTCGCAGCTCTGCCCCGCCGACGCCAGCAGCGGAACCAGCAGCAAGGCGAGCAAGGCGCCGGTGCGCCCCATCCGGTTCAAGATCATGGCGCGCCCCTTCACGGCTTCGCGGCCGTGGGAACCCGCTCGCGATAAAGCAACGCCTCACCGATCGTATTGGGAATGAAGGCGAGCACCTTGCCTGACACCACCAGCACGGTGCCGGTCGAATCGGCCACGGCGTTCACGGTGGCGCCCACCGACACGCCCAGTTTCTCGAACCCGCTCTTGGCGACCTTGACCGAGGCCTTGCCCGCGGTGCTGACCGAGTCGAGGATCACCTCGACGGTATCCTTCCCGCCCTGCGCAATGCCGGAAACGACAAAGGCACTGCCCATGCCCGCCAGCAAGGAACCCTCCACCGGGCCCGCGCCACCGGTGCTGCCGGCCACGCTGACGACAGGCGCGGCGAGGATCGACAGCGTGCCAACGGACATTTGCTCCGACCCGCCCATATTTTCCGTGGACTGCGCACTGGCCGGCGCTACACAGAGCGACGCGCCAACGATGACCAGCAATGCAGAGATCGTTCGCACCGATACCTTGCCTTCATAGAAGTTCATTGTTCTTTTTTCTCGGAAATGTGATCTTCTATTGTAAAGGCAAAGCCCTCACAGGCAATGGCGTCTGCCTGGCGCTGGGCTGCGACCTGGAAGTCGCGGCGATCCTGGACAATAGCGGCCGGGATATCCCCGCGAACCAGGCAGGCAACCCGTCAGCCGCCCTTCAATGCCGCCACGTGCTGGTCCTTCAGCTTGACGTAATTGGCCGCCGTATAGCGAAAGAAGCCAAGCTCCTTCTCCGTCAGCGCCCTTGCCTCTTTCGCCGGGCTGCCGACATAGAGATGCCCGCTCTTGAGCACCTTGCCGGGAGGCACCAGGCTGCCGGCGCCGAGGATCACTTCATCCTCGATCACCGCGCCGTCCATCACGATGGTGCCCATGCCGATCAGGATGCGGCTGCCTACCGTGCAGCCATGCAGCAGCGCCTTGTGGCCGATCGTCACGTCGTCGCCGATGGTGAGCGCAAAGCCATCGGGATTGAACGGCCCGGCATGCGTGATGTGCAGCACGCTGCCGTCCTGCACGCTGGTGCGCGCGCCGATGCGAATGCGGTGCATGTCGCCACGAATGGTCACCAGCGGCCAGACGGAGCTGTCCGCGCCGATCTCTACGTCGCCGATCACGACGGCACTGGGGTCGACGAACGCGCGGTCGCCGAGTTGGGGGGCCTTGCCCTGGAAGCTGCGAATGGTCACGATGAAAGCCTGGATACGGAAAGTCGCCAATCAAGCGCGCGCTGCGGCGCCCGGATGGCGCCGGGTCAGCGTGGAGCGCGCCGGTGCGAGCATTCTAATCCGCCGGCTGGCTGCCCTGCAGCACAGCGCAGCGCCGCGTGATTCGCGTGGGCAAGGTGTCATCAAACAGCCCGAATTGCGCCGAAGCACGCACTCATTGCGCCAAAGCCTCCCCCATTGCCTTCTTGAACAACTCCGGCTTCCCGAAATACCGACCCAGGCGCAGTCTCGAGATCTTGCCGTCCTGCTCGATGGCCAGCGCCGGGTAGCCACGGCCGCCGATCTCCTCGAGTAGCGCCTGGGTCTGCTCGAAATGGTCCGGCAGCATCGCGCTCGCCTGGTCGTAGGCGTTTGCGAACGACGCAGCATCGAGCCCCAGTTCGTCGGCAATCTGGATCAGTTCCTTGCGCTCGGCGATCGGGCGTCCTTCGCGATAGTACGCAACCTGAAGGCGCTCCAGCATCTTCAGCCCTGCTCCGGCGACGGCTTCGGCGGCCAGCATCGCCGCGGTGGGCGGGCCGGAATCCAGCCTGACATCGTAGTCGAACTGCGTGCCCTGCTGGTACGTCTCGCTGAAAGGCTGCCCGCTGAGCGCGGTGATGCGCTCCTCGTGAGGGCGAACGAAATCGCGCCATTCGGCGGACATGTTCTGCGCCCGCTCTCCCGCCAGCATGCCGCCGCTGTGCGGCACCACCCTCAGGCCGGCTTCGTCGGCTGCCGACACGAGCGGCGCAAGCCCATAGCACCATCCGCAAAACGGGTCGTAGACGTAATGAAGCGTCGCTTGCTTGTTCATGTCTGTGTTCTCCAGATTCTCTGCGGCAGCCGCCCGGTGCGCGTGCTGCATGTTCACGATCAAATGGCCTCGGCCACGCCCGCCTGCAACGCCTTCTCCATGATCGAAGGCGGCTGCGCCCCAGCGATGACGGCGTTGCCGATCCGGATCGTGGGCACGGAGCGGACCCCCTCGCGCAGCGCCTTCGCCTGCGCCGCCACGATCTGCGCTTCGCCGTCGGTGCCAGACAGGTGATTGCGCACAGCTTGCGCATCGAAGCCGGCCGATACGGCCAGCGGCACGAGTACATCGATCAGGCCGATGTGCTCGCCGCGGGAGAAGTACGCAGCGAAGATGGCATCGAACAACGCCTCCGCCATGGCTGCGTCGCCGTTCTGTTGGGCGAATGCCATCAGCCGGTGCGCAAGCCGGGTATTGGGCGTGACCGTGATCAGGTCATAGTTGAAATCCAGTCCGGTGCGCCGGCCCATCGTCGTCACCTCTGCGTCCATGGACTGCGAGCGGGCCCAGCTGCCAAATTTCGCGCTACGGTAGGCCTTGCGGTCCGCGCCTTCCACCGGCATGTCCGGGTTGAGTTCGTAGGGCACATAGGAAATCGCGAGGGCGGCCTCGGTCGACATGCGCCCGATGGCGGCCTTCAGGTTGCGATGGCCGATCCAGCACCACGGGCAAATGAAGTCATAGGTGATCTGGGTGTCGATGGGTTTCATGACGGCTCCTTGCGTGAGTGATGCAGCCAGCGTAGACGGCGGCCCGCATCAGCGGAATGGCATGCCGGCGCAAACCTGCGTTGCCGGCGGCGCAACGCTGGGTTCGCGCGGCGAGTGCGCCACCCCGTTGCCGCCCACGCAAAACTGCTTTGCCCCCGCCAAGCATTCTCTGCGGACCCGGGCGCTTCTACGATGCAACGCATCCACTCGCACTCTGGAGCCACACATGAACACCAATGACGCATCCTCCGTCGGCCCGCGCAAGGCCCTGGTCATAGGCGGCTCGCTGGGCGGCCTGTTCACGGCCACCGCGCTGCGTGCCGTGGGCTGGCAGGTCGACGTGTTCGAGCGTTCGGCATCGGACCTCGACAGCCGTGGCGGCGGCATTGTCCTGCAGCCGGAGGTGCTGCGGGCGTTCTCGTTCGCCGGCATCGCCGCGCACGGCGCGCTGGGTGTGCGCTCGCACGACCGGCTGTTCCTGGACCAAGGCGGCCACGTGCTCCACCGCCAGCGCATGCCGCAGACACAGACCTCGTGGAACACGCTGTATTCCACCCTGCTCGATCATTTCCCGGCGGCGCACTATCATCGCGGTGCCGCGCTCACCGCTATCGCGCAGGACGAGCACGGCGTTTGCGCCACGTTTGCCGATGGACGCCAGGCGTGCGGCGAGCTGCTGGTCGGTGCCGACGGCGCCGGCTCTACCGTGCGCGGGATCGTGCTGCCCGGCGTCGCCCCCGCCTATGCCGGCTATGTCGTCTGGCGTGGCCTGGTCGACGAGGGCCTTCTGCCCGAATCGGCCAGGCCGCTGCTGCACGAGAACTTCGTGTTCCAGCAAGACCGCGACTCGATGATGCTGCAGTACATGGTGCCCGGCGCCGACGGCGCCACGGCGCCCGGACGGCGCCGCTTCAACTGGCTCTGGTACCTGAAGGCCGAGCCCGGCGCTGCGCTCGATGCCGTGCTCACCGATCGCGACGGAAAACGCCGCGGCCATTCGATCCCGCCGGGCATGTTGTCGGCTGAGCAAGAGCGTTGGTTTCGCCAGACCGCGGCCGCGCGCGCCAACCCCTCGTTCCGCGCGCTGATCGATAACACCGATCAGATCTTCGTCCAGGCCATCCAGGACCTGCAGGTGCCACGCATGGTGTTCGGCCGCGTGCTGCTGACCGGCGATGCCGCCTTCATTCCCCGCCCCCATACCGCCGGCAGCACCGCCAAGGCCGCAGCCAATGCCGTGGCGCTGGCCAAGGCGCTCGACGGCACGGCCGACCCGGACCAGGCGCTGCAGCGCTGGCAGCAGGGTGAACACGCACAAGGCGAGCAGATGACCCAGTGGGGCATTCGCATGGGCAACCGCATCATGGGGATCGCACTGCACTAAGGCACAGGGCTGCGCCGCGAAGAAGTGGCGCAGCCGGCATGCACTCCGCCGATCAGGGTAAGTACTCCCCTTTTTTGCTCTTGGCCGTTCCACGCAGCCGACCTACAATTTATCACACGATCACTAATCGATCGATCAATAGCAGAGGCACCCATGACCATCCGCAAACTCGCACACTTCTCGATCCGCACCACGGACCTCGAGCAATCCTGCGCCTTCTACGAACGCATTCTCGGATTCAGGCGAGGCTATCGCCCGCCCTTCGATTTCCCCGGCGCCTGGCTGTACATGGGCGGGGACGAAGGTGATTTCGGCACAGTCCACATCATCGGTGCCGACCCTGGCAACCCCGGCGGACTGTCCGCCTACCTCGGCGACCGCGCCCCCTCGGCGGCTGGCACCGGCGCCCTCGACCACATTGCGTTCCTGGCCACCGGCGTGGCGCAGATGTGGGCGAAGCTGGCAGCCGAGGGCATCCCGTGGCGCGACCGCACCGTCCCCAGCCTGGGCCTGCACCAGGTGTTCATCGAGGACCCTTCCGGCGTCACCATCGAACTGAACTACCCCGCCGCCGAGGTGGCGGGCCTTGAAATCCCGGGCAACGGCGCGCGCGCGCCCCACCCCGAAGTGGCAGGAGACTGATCATGACGACCCTATCGACACGGCCGAAGGCCATCATCGTGGGCGGCTCGCTGGGCGGACTGTTCGCGGCCAACCTGCTCGCCCGCGCCGGGTGGGAAGTGGAGGTATGCGAGCGCGTTCCCGAAGCCCTTGCCGGACGCGGCGCGGGCATCGTCACGCATCCGGAATTGTTCGAGGTCCTGGCCGCCGCCGGGGTCGAGGTGGACGATTCCATCGGCGTGCAGGTGAAGTCCCGGCTGACGCTGGGCCAGGACGGCAGCGTGCTGTCGCAGCGTGAGCTGCCGCAAACGTTGACGGCATGGGGCAAGATGTACCACGTGCTGCGCTCCGCCTTCACCGGGGGCACCTACCGTACGGGCGCCAATGTGGTGTCGGTGCGCAGCGAGCCCGGCCGCGCCGTGGTGATGCTGGACGACGGCTCGATCCATCACGCCGATCTTGTCATCGCCGCGGACGGTTTCCGCTCCGCGCTGCGCGAGTGCCTGTTGCCCGAGTCCCGGCTCCAGTACGCTGGCTACATCGCCTGGCGCGGCCTGGTGGACGAAACGAGCCTGAGCGAAGCCACGCGCGACATGCTGTTCGAGAAGTTCGCCTTCTGCCTGCCGCCGCGCGAGCAGATCCTCGGCTACCCGGTGGCGGGCCAGGGCAACAGCACCCGGGTTGGCGAGCGCCGCTACAACTTCGTGTGGTACCGCGCCACCAGCGAAGACGTGGACCTGCCCGACCTGCTGACCGACGCCAGCGGCAAGCGCTGGTCCGGCGGCATCCCGCCGGGGCTGATCCGCCCGGACGTGCTTGCCAGCATGGAGGAAGCCGCGCTGGCCAACCTGGCGCCCCAGTTCGGCGAGGTCGTGACCAAGGCCGCGCAGCCGCTGTTCCAGCCCATCTTTGACCTTGAGGTGCCGCGCATGGCCTTCGGCCGCGTGGCGCTGCTCGGCGACGCCGCCTTCGTGGCGCGCCCGCACTGCGGCATGGGTGTGACCAAGGCCGCGGGCGACGCCATCTCGCTGGTCAAGGCCCTGCAAGCGCATGACAGCGTCAGTGCCGCACTGGAAAGCTACAGCGACGAGCGCGTGCAGGTGGGCGCGGCCATCGTCCAGCACGCGCGCCACCTCGGCGCCTATATGCAGGCGCAGCTCAAGAACGAGACCGACCGCCAGATGGCCGAGCGCTATCGCACGCCGGAAGCCGTGATGCGCGAGACGGCGGTATCGACGCGCTTCTGAGCGCGCCGCCGCCCTCCCGCCAGACCAACCGCCCCCAACGGAGACAACCTTGGAACACACCGCCCCCACCTTTGCCGCAGCCGCCCGCGAAAGCGCCGCGCCCGCTGCGCCCCCACCGAATCCCCTGCTCGCCAATCCGGCATTCCAGTCCCTGGTGCGCGCGCGGCGCAGGTTCGCGTGGGCCCTGACCGCCATCATGCTGGCGGTGTACTTCGGCTACATCCTCACGCTCGCCTTCCGGCCCGCGCTGCTGGGCCGCCAGCTGACCCTGGGCCAGCCCATGAGCGTGGGCATTCCCGTGGGCTTCGGCATGTTCGCGCTGACCTTCCTGCTGGTTGCGGTGTACGTGCATCGCACCAACACCGTGTATGACCAGCGGATCAGCGAAATCAAGCAAGGGGCAGCAAAATGAAGCAAGCCAACCTCTGCGCCATCGGCGCTGCCCTGTTGCTCACCGCGTTGCCAGCCTTTGCGGCGTCGAGCTCGGTGGGCCAGGGCATGAACGTCATCGCCATCGCCATGTTCCTGATGTTCGTCGCCGCCACGCTCGTGGTCACGCGCTGGGCGGCCAGGAGCAACCACAGCGTGGCCGACCACTATGCAGCCGGCGGCAAGATCACCGCCCTGCAGAACGGCTGGGCCATTGCCGGCGACTACATGTCGGCGGCCTCCCTGCTGGGCATCTCCGCGCTGGTCTTTACCAGCGGCTACGACGGCCTGATCTACTCCATCGGCTTTCTCGCCAGCTGGCCGATCATCCTGTTCCTGATCGCCGAGCCACTGCGCAACCTGGGCCGCTTCACGCTGGCGGACGTGGTCTCATACCGCCTGCAGCAGCGCCCCATCCGCGCGTTCTCCGCGTCCAGTTCCATCGTCATCGTGCTGCTGTACCTGGTGTCGCAGATGGTGGGGGCCGGCAAG
This sequence comes from Cupriavidus sp. GW822-FHT02D05, assembly GCF_058802485.1. NCBI lineage: Bacteria > Pseudomonadati > Pseudomonadota > Betaproteobacteria > Burkholderiales > Burkholderiaceae > Cupriavidus > Cupriavidus sp. GW822-FHT02D05. The sequence goes on from NZ_JBXAOE010000002.1 coordinate 325,599, forward strand.
CTGGTGGAGCTGCTGTTCGGCTTCAGCTACACGGCGGCGGTGGTGCTGGTCGGCGTGCTGATGGTGGTCTATGTGTTCTTCGGCGGCATGCTGGCCACCACCTGGATCCAGATCATCAAGGCAGTGCTGCTGCTGGCCGGCGCCGCCTTCATGGCATTCATGGTCATGAGCCGCTTCGGCTTCAGCCTGAATGCGCTGTTCGGGCAGGCCATCGAGGCCCACGGCAAGCATGCGGCCATCATGCGCCCGGGCGGTCTGGTCTCCGATCCCGTCTCGGCGGTATCGCTCGGCCTGGCACTGATCTTCGGCACCGCCGGCCTGCCGCATATCCTGATGCGCTTCTTCACCGTCGGCGACGTCAAGGCGGCACGCAAGAGCATCCTGTACGCCACCGGCATCGTCGGCATCGGCTACGCGCTGATCATCATCATCGGCTTCGGCACCATCGCGCTGGTGGCCAGCGATCCGGCCTACCACACGCCCGCTGGCGCGGTGATCGGCGGCGTCAACATGGTGGCCGTGCACCTGGCCCATGCCGTCGGCGGCAACCTCTTCCTCGGCTTCATCTGCGCGGTAGCGTTCTCGACCATCCTGGCCGTGGTGGCGGGGCTGACGCTGGCGGGTTCCTCCGCCATCTCGCACGACCTCTATGCCAAGGTTCTGCGCCAGGGCAACGCCACCGACAAGGAGGAGATGCGCGTCTCCCGGATGACCACGCTGGTGCTGGGCGTACTGTCCATCCTGCTTGGCATCCTGTTCGAGAAGCAAACCATTGCCTTTATCGTCAGCCTGACCTTTTCGATCGCCGCCAGCTCGAATTTCCCGGTGCTGCTGCTGTCGATCTACTGGCGCGGACTGACCACGCGGGGCGCTGTGGTGGGCGGCTCTCTCGGCTTGCTAACCGCGGTGGTGCTGACGGTGCTGAGCCCGACCGTATGGGTGCAGGTGCTTGGCCATGCGAGCGCCATCTACCCCTACGAGTATCCGGCGCTGTTCTCCATGCTGGTGGCCTTTGCCGGCATTTACGTGTTCTCGGTCACCGACCGGTCCGCGCGCGGTGCGCGCGAACGCGGCGCCTTCAACAATCAGCTGGTCGATTGTGAGCTTGGGCTGATCAAGCCGCAGTAGGTCCCGTGTCCTGTGCTGCCGGCCCCACTGCCGGCAGCCCGCCCGCGCCTCACAATTTATCACCCGATTGGTACAATGCCGCAAACGCTCCGCACGGGACGTGCCGGTCACAGGTGAACGAATGAAACGAGACACAACGCCGACGCAGACCCCTGCCCCGGCCAAGACCGCAAAACGGCTGCTCCCCGAAGAGCGGGAGCAGCAGATCGTGCAGAAGGCCATCGAGCACTTCACGCGCAACGGATTCTCCGGCAGCACGCGCGATCTCGCCAAGCAGATTGGCGTCACCCAGCCCTTGCTGTACCGCTACTTCTCCAGCAAGGAGGCGCTGATCGACCGGGTCTACAGCGAAGTGTTCCAATGGCGGCCCGACTGGGAACGCCAGATCGCCGATCGCGCTACGCCGCTGACCGAACGGCTGTATGCGTTCTACCTCGACTATGCGTCCGTGATCCTGCGCGAGGAATGGATCCGGGTCTTCATCTTTGCCGGCCTCACGCGCGAAGGCATCAACAACAAGTACCTCAACAAGCTGCGCAGCAAGGTCTTCCTGCCCGTGCTGGCCGAAGTGCGCGCCGCGTACGGCATCCCGGAGCCGCGCAATGCGGCCGAGCTGGAGGCCGAGGTCGAGATGATCTGGGGCCTGCACGCGGCCATCTTCTATCTCGGCGTGCGCAAATGGGTCTATGGCCTCAAGGTGCCCGCGGACATCAACGCCGTGATCCGCCGCAAGGTAGACATGTTTCTCCACGGCGCGCCTGCCGTCATGCGTTCCCTGCGTGCGCCCGACAAGCCCGGCAACTGATCCCCCGCAGGGATAGACGACACCATTACCGCTGGAGTCTTACCTATGGACAAGCTGCTGGCATTGAAGCTGTTCGTCGAGACCGTCGACGCCAAGGGGTTCTCGTCCGCCGCGCGGCGGGTCAACCTGGCCACGTCATCGGTGACCCGTATGATGGACAGCCTGGAGGAGGAGCTGGGCACCGTGCTGCTGAACCGGTCGACACGACAGGTAACGGTGTCCGAGGCCGGCGCGGCCTACTACCAGCGGGCGCGCAAGATCCTCGACGCGGTGGCGGAAGCCGATGCGCTGATCGCCGACCGTGGCGATACGCCGGTGGGCCAGCTTCGCGTGTCGCTGCCGGTGGCGTTCGGGCGCCGCTGCATCGCGCCGTTCCTCGGCAGCCTGATCGCGCAGTATCCAAAGCTGGAACTGGAAGTCACGCTGACCGACGAGATTGTCGACCTGCTTGGCGAACGCATCGATCTATCCATCCGCCTGGGCAGCGCCGCGTCGCTCGATGAAGTGGTGGCGCGTCAGATCGGCACGTTCCGGCGCAGGGTGGTGGCAAGTCCTGGCTATCTGCAGCAGCGCGGCATCCCCACCGCGCCGGCGGAGCTCGCCGGGCACGCGTGCCTGCGCTTCACGTACGGCGCGGGCCAGCAGATGTGGACCTTGCTGCGCGGCACCGAGGAAGTCCAGGTGCCCGTTCCGGGCACCTTCAAGAGCAACAACGCCGAAGTGCTACGCGAACTGGCGCTGGCCGACGGCGGCATCGCGCTGCTGCCCGACTGGCTGGTCGACGACGATATCCAGAGCGGGCGGCTGACCGCACTCCTGGAAGACTGGACCGTCAACCCCAACCGCGCCAGTTCGGCCATCACCGCGCTCTACCTGCCCAACCAGCGCGGCTCGCGGCGCATCGCCGCCTTCCTCGACTTTCTCTCGCGGATTCCCGGGCCGACCGGCCGGAACGAAGCGGGCGCCTGACGCCCCCTTGCCGCTTTCTCCTTTCCCCTTGCCGCCAGCGCAACGCAACGTTGCGCGGTGGCCCGATTCTCCGGCGACGGGTTAGCACCTAACCTTCAGGTCATCTCTTTTCGAGACAGCCAGCGCGGCGCAAAGGCAAGCCTGCTGCCGCCGACCGACCCATCGCACCTGACGGAGAACCATCGTGACCCACCATCTCTTCACCCCCGTTCGCCTCGGCAACCATACCCTGGCGCATCGCGTTGCCATGGCGCCGCTGACGCGCTCGCGTGCCGGCCAGCCCGGCAACGTGCCCACCGGCATGAATGTCGAGTACTACCGGCAGCGTGCCGGCGCGGCGCTGATCGTCACCGAAGCCACGCAGATCTCGCAGCAGGGACAGGGCTACGCCTGGACACCGGGCATCCATAGCGAGGCGCAAATCCAGGGATGGCAGGCGGTCAGCGACGCCGTGCATGGGCAAGGCGGCATCATCTTCATGCAACTGTGGCACGTCGGCCGCGTCTCGCACCCGGTATTCCAGCCCGGCGGCGCGCTGCCAGTGGCGCCCAGCGCCCTGCCCGTCCCCGGCAAGACCTTCATTATCGACGCGCAGGGCAACGGCGCCTGGGGCGACGTGCCAGTGCCACAGGCGCTGACCCTGGACGGCATCCACGATATCGTGTCCGACTACCGGCACGCCGCGCGCAACGCCATGGCTGCCGGCATGGACGGCGTGGAGATCCACGCCGGCAACGGCTACCTGCTCGACCAGTTCATCAACTCCAACAGCAACCAGCGCGACGACGCCTACGGTGGCAGCATCGAGAACAGGGCACGGCTGCTGCTGGAGGTGGTGGACGCGATCGCGGCGGAGGTGGGGCCCGCGCGCGTTGCCGTGCGGCTGACGCCCATGGGGCGCTTCATGGGCATGGGAGATGCATCGCCTGAAGAGACCTTCGGCTATATCGTGCGCCAGCTCGACACCCGGGGCCTGGCCTACCTGCACCTGGTGGAGCCGGCCATGGTCGGCACCGTCAAGGAGGAGCACGCCGATCCCCGCTGGGACGCGATCATCCGGCAACTGCGCGCGGCCTACCGCGGCGTGCTGATGCTGGCGGGCGGCTACGGCCGCGACAGCGCCGAACACGCGCTCGCCAGCGGCCGCGCCGACATCATCGCCTTCGGCCGCCCGTTCATCGCCAATCCCGATCTGCCCGCCCGGCTGCGCGGCGGCCTGCCCCTGAACGCGCCAGATGCCACGTCATTCTTCGGCGGCGGTGCCGGAGGCTACACCGATTACCCGGCCGCGGCGTGAATGCGGGTAGCCGGCAGGCGATCGGCGTGCTCGGCCGGGTCGAGCACCGCCCGCCGCGCCATCGCGCTAGCCCCCCCTCTCATACTTTGGTTTGGGCGTCACAGACCACTCGTCTGATTGTTGCCGGTCGACACGGCTCCTACCATGCGAGTTGAGCCGCGCCTTCCCGCCGCTGCCAGAGGTCCCGATGCATGGAATGCGCACCGCGGGCCTCTATCGACACAAGGATTCCCGCAATGAACCGGCATCGACTCCCGGCAGGCCAGGCATGAAACGCCGGCCCATCCTTCTCGCTGCGGCAGGGGCAGCGGCTGTTGCCCTGCTGGCTGCCGCCGGCATCATGTGGGAGCCGGCCATCGCGCCGATCGCCGCGCCCGCGCCGGCTTCCTTCGAGCGGGCGCTGACACTGGAGGGCGCCCGCGTGGTCGCGCTCGGCGACTGCGCGGTATGCCATACGGCCAAGGGCGGCCAGCCCTTCGCCGGCGGCCTGCCGCTGGTCACGCCGTTCGGCACCATCTACTCGACCAACATCACGCCCGATGCGCAAACCGGCATCGGCAACTGGTCGTTGGACGCCTTCATGCGTGCCATGCGGCGCGGCATCGCGCGCGACGGCCACCAGCTCTATCCGGCGTTTCCGTACATCCACTTCACCAGGATGTCGGACCGCGAGATCGAGGCGGCCTATGCCTACCTGATGCGGCGCGAGCCCGTAACTGCCAGGCCGCCCGCCAATGCACTGATCTTCCCGCTCAACTTCCGGCCCCTGGTCGCCTTCTGGAACGTGCTGTTCCTTCGACCCGGTGAAGCACAACACGATCCAGCGCAGGATGAAGCCTGGAACCGCGGCCGCCTGCTGGTGGACGGACTTGGCCACTGCGCCGCCTGCCACTCTCCGCTCAATGCGATCGGCGGGGAAAAACCGGGCCGCGCCTTCGCCGGCGGCGTGGTGGACAACTGGGAAGCGCCACCGCTGAATCGCCTGGCGGGCGGGCCCGTGCCCTGGACCAAGGCGCAGCTAAGCACATACCTGCGCACCGGCATCTCCGCGGCGCATGGCGCGGCAGCCGGGCCGATGCTGCCAGTCACGCTCGAACTGGCCACCGTGCCAGAGGCGGACGTCGATGCCATTGCGAGCTATCTGATGTCGCTGCGCAAGCCAGCATCCGCGCCCGCCGTGGTGCCGGTGTCGGCGGCCGTGACCGACCAGTCCGCCATCGCGCGCGGCGCGGCGCTCTTCACCGGAGCGTGCGCCGCCTGCCATGGTCCCGGCTCGCCAATGCAAAGCGTGGGGGCCCGGCCCAGCCTCGCCACCAGTTCCGCGGTCAACGCGAGCACGCCGCGCAACGCCATCCAGATGATGCTGCAAGGCGTGGCGTGGAACGGCGAGGACGCGATGCACTACATGCCAGCGTTCGCGCAAGCCTTCGACGACCAGCAACTTGCCGACCTGGCGGCCTACCTGCGCGCCACCTACACCCGGCAGCCGCCGTGGACCGGCGTGCAGGACACCATCGCCAACCTCAGGAAAGGGGACGAATCGAGATGATCAAGCTCACCGTCAACGGCGCCAGCCACGCGCTGGACATCGATCCGTCCACGCCGCTGCTCTATGCCCTGCGCGACGAGCTGCACCTACACGGCGCCAAGTTCGGCTGCGGCCTGGGCCAGTGCGGCGCCTGCACCGTCATCGTCGGCGACCGCGCGGTGTTTTCGTGCCTGATGCCGGTGGCATCGATCGGCGCCCGGCCGGTGCGCACCATCGAGAGCCTGGGCACCGCCGACAGGCCGGGGCCCTTGCAGAAGGCGTTCATCGACCACCAAGCGGCGCAATGCGGCTACTGCATCGCTGGCATGATCATGCGCGCGCAGGCCCTGCTGGAGGTCAACGCGCATCCCACCGAGGCCGAGCTGCGCGCGCACATGGAACCCAACCTGTGCCGGTGCGGCACCCATATGCGCATCCTGGCGGCCATCCGCGCCGTGGCCGGCACGCCTGGCGCCATGCGCCCGGGCGGGGTCAAGGCCGAGAGCAGCAATGAGGGGGCGCGATGAGCGGCCATGACGACCACATCGACCTGGGTCGCCGCACCTTCCTGGTCTCGGGTTCGCTGGTGGTGGGCTTCACGCTGCTGCCGGGACGCGAGGCCATGGCGCAGACCGTGCTGGCCGACGAGGGCGCGGCCGTGCAGATCGCGCGGCAATACCAGGCGCTGGCGGGCAGCCTGAAGACCAACCCCTATCTCGACGCCTGGATCAGGATCGCCCCCGACAACCAGGTCACGGTGTACACCGGCAAGGTCGAGCTGGGCACTGGTGTGCGCACCGCGCTGCTGCAGGTGGCAGCGGAAGAACTGCAGATGGCGCCCGCGCTGATCACCTTCCTGAGCGCCGATACCGGCCGTTCGCCGGACGAAGGGCTGACCGCCGGCAGCCACACCATGGCCGACAGCGGCAGCGCCCTGCTCAACGCGGCGGCCCAGGTGCGCGGGCTGCTGACCGACGCCGCCGCGCGGCAGCTGCGTGTCAATGCGGCGTCGCTGTCGGTCGGCAATGCGCGCATCACGGCCCCCGACGGGCGCTCACTGTCGTTCGGCGAACTGCTGCCTACGGTGAACCTGCACCGCGCGGCAACGCCCGCCTCGCCGCTGCGCGACCCCAAGTCGTTCTCCGTGATCGGCACGCCGATGCCTCGGCTGGACATTCCCGGCAAGGTCACCGGCAAGCCGAGCTATGTCCAGGACCTGGCCATGCCGGGCATGGTGCATGCGCGCGTGGTGCTGCCGCCTGCCTATGACGCTGCCCTGTTGTCGGTCGACGAGACCGCGGTCAAGTCCATGCCCGGCGTGATCGCCGTCGTGCGCGACGGCAACCTGCTCGCCGTGGTAGCCGCGGGAGAATGGCAGGCGGTACTGGCTCAGCGCGCGCTCGGCGCCGCCTGCCGCTGGAGCAAGGGGCGCGCGCTGCCCCGCCCCGCCGACGTGATCGCGCAGCTCAAGCAGCTCGCCACGCAGCACATCGAGATCGCCAACACGCGGAGCGCTGTGCCGGCAGGCACCAGGACGCTGGCCGCCAGCTATTCCAAGCACTACCTGATGCACGGATCGATCGGCCCCTCGTGCGCCGTCGCGCAGATGCAGGACGGCGTACTGACCGTATGGACCCACTCCCAGGGCGTCTACCCGCTGCGCGACGGCCTGGCCGAGATGCTGTCGATGCCCAAGGACAAGCTGCGCTGCATCCACGTGGAAGGCTCGGGATGCTACGGGCACAACGGCGCCGACGACGCCGCCGCGCATGCCGCCTATCTGGCCCGCGCCCTGCCGGGAAAGCCGGTGCGCGTGCAATGGATGCGTGACCAGGAGAACCTGTGGGACCACTTCACGCCGGCCATGGTCACCGAGGTCCAGGCCTCGCTCGACGCCGGTGGCCATATCGTCGACTGGGACTACGCGCTGTGGAGCAGCTCGCATAACGAGCGCGTGGTCAACGCGGGCCGGCTGCTGCCCGCCACCCAGCTGGCCAGGCCCTTCGTCCCCGCGCCCTCGGTCCCGATGCTGCAGCCCGAAGGCGGCGGCGACCGCAACGCGATTCCGCTCTACCAGCTCCCGGCCTCGCACATCGTCAACCACTTCTCGCCGACCATGCCGCTGCGCACCTCGGCGATGCGCTCGCTGGGCGCGCACATGAACGTCTTCTCGATCGAGAGCTTCATGGACGAACTGGCCGCCGCGGCCAGCACCGACCCCGTGGCGTTCCGGCTGCGGCATCTGGAAGACCCGCGCGCGCGTGACGTGATCCAGCTTGCCGCCGCCAGGTTCGGCTGGCCCCGGCGCGGCCGCAAGCCCGGCCACGGCGTCGGCTTCGCGTTCGCCAGGTACAAGAACCTGATGGGCTATATGGCGATCGCGCTGGAGATCTCGGTGGTGCGCGACACGGGACTGGTGCGCCTGGAGCATGCGGAGGTGGCCGTCGATTGCGGGCAGATCGTCAATCCGGATGGCGTGCGCAACCAGATCGAGGGCGGCGTCCTGCAGGCCGCGAGCTGGACGCTTTACGAGCAGCTGCGCTTTGACACCGGCGGCATCGGCAGCTTCGATTGGAGTGCCTATCCGATCATGCGCTTCTCCGCCGTGCCCACCACCGTCAACGTGCACCTGATCGACCGCCCCGGCGCGCCGTTCCTCGGCGTGGCCGAAGCCGCGATGGGACCCACCGCGGGCGCCATCGGCAACGCCCTGTTCGATGCCACCGGCAAGCGCCTGCGCGACATGCCGCTGGGCGGCGAGCGGCTGCGCAGGGAAATCGCGCCGTAGCGCGCTGCGTGCCATGACCCCGGGCGCTGACCGGCGCCCGGCCCCTGAACCTCAACGCCATGACCATCATGCCCACCATGCCCACCATGCCCACGTCCAGACCTCACCGCGCCATCGTGATCGGCGGCTCGCTCGGCGGGCTCTTTACCGCCATCTGCCTGCGCGCCATCGGCTGGGATGTCGATGTCTTCGAGCGCTCGCCGCAGCAGCTCGACAGCCGCGGCGGCGGGCTCGTGCTGCAGCCCGGCGTGCTCGACGCGCTGGCCTTCGCCGGAGTCGCGCACCCGCCAGAGTTCGGCGTGCCGTCGAAGGACCGCATCTTCCTGGACCGCGAGGGTGTGGTTCGCCGCATCGACATGCCGCAGACGCAAATCGCCTGGAACGGACTCTATGCGCTGATGAAAGGCGCGCTTGATCCGCGCATGATCCATGCGGGCGAGGAACTGGTCACGCTGGACCGCGAGGCCGATCGTGTGACGGCCCGCTTTGCCTCGGGCCGCACCGAGCACGCGGATCTGCTGGTCGGCGCCGACGGACCGCTGTCCACGGTGCGGCAGCAACTGCTGCCCGGCGATGCGCCCGCCTATGCCGGCTATGTCGCCTGGCGCGGCGTGCTGCCCGAGGCAGCGCTGGGCGAGCAGGCCAGGTCGCTGCTGGTCGATGCCTTCGCCTTCCAGGACGAGCCGGGACACCAGATGCTGACCTACCTCATCCCCGGCGAGGACGGATCGGCCCGGCGCAACGAACGGCGCCTGAACTGGGTCTGGTACCGCGCGCTGCCCGCGGGAGAACCGCTGGCGGCCGTGCTGCTGGACCGCCATGGCCACCAGCACACGCATTCGCTGCCCCCGGGCGCGGTCAAGGATGCCGATGCCCAGGCGCTGCGGCTTGCTGCGGCGGACAGCCTCGCGCCCGTGTTCGCGGCACTGGTCGCATCGACCCCCGATCCCTTCCTGCAGCTGATCCAGGATTACGCAGCACCGCGCATGCGCTTTGGCCGCGCGGTGCTGCTAGGCGATGCCGCCTTCGTGGCGCGCCCACATACCGGCGCGGGCGCGGGCAAGGCGGCAGCCAATGCCGTGGCCCTGGCGCGCGCACTGCAGGCCGGCGGGGAGCGTATCGACGACGCACTCGTGGTGTGGGATCGAAGCCAGTGGGCCGATGACAAACGCCTGGCCCAGTGGGGCATCTCGCTCGGCCGGCGCATCATGGGCGTGATGCAGCCTGACTGACCGGCACGGCAGCGCGGCTCAGCGTGCCGGGACCAGTGCGATCGATTCATGCACGGTAGATGGCCCGCTCCTTGACGCTAAGGCTGCGCAAGATCTCTCGCTTGCCATAGACGCCATGCGGTCCATCGGCGCGCGCTTGCGCAGGTAGTAGATGCCGTCTCGGAGGGTGAGGTACATGCTCGCTCCCGGTCAGTCTGTGTCAGGTACACACGCGGGAGCAGCAGTGAAAGGGGGAGCAGTGAAACGGGGAGCACAAAAAACAAAACCCCGGAAGACCGCAATCTTCCGGGGTTCCGCCGCCAATACGATGTAGTGGCGGAGACGGAGGGATTCGAACCCTCGATCCAGGTTTTGGCCCGGATGCTCCCTTAGCAGGGGAGTGCCTTCGACCTCTCGGCCACGTCTCCCAAATCTGCCGTTGTGTGAGGGAGGCCACACAACGAAGCGCGTATTCTATCGGTCAGATTTCAATTGGTCAACGGTGATTCGATGACTAATTGAAAAAACTTGCACAGCCCGTTAGAAGCGCAGGCCGCGCGCGGCCTGCCTTGCATGGATCACGCCTGATCCAGCTCGAACACCTTATGCAGCGCGCGCACGGCGAGCTCCATGTACTTCTCGTCGATCAGCACCGAGATCTTGATTTCCGAGGTGGAGATCATCTGGATGTTGATGCCTTCTTCGGACAGCGTGCGGAACATCTTGCTGGCGATGCCGACGTGCGAGCGCATGCCCACGCCGACTACCGAGACCTTCGACACCTTCGGGTCGCCCGATACGCTGGCGGCGCCGATATGTGCCTTCACGCCATCGTTGAGGATGGCAAGCGCGCGCTGGTATTCGCCGCGCGGCACGGTGAAGGTGAAGTCGGTCTTGCCGTCGACGGACTGGTTCTGGATGATCATGTCGACGTCGATGTTGGCGTCGGCTACCGGGCCCAGGATCTGGTATGCGATGCCGGGCTTGTCGGGCACGCCCAGGACGGTGATCTTCGCCTCGTCACGGGCAAAGGCGATGCCGGAGATGACGGCTGCTTCCATTTCAGAATTTTCCTCAAAAGTGATCAGCGTGCCCGAGTGCATTTCTTGCTCGAGGGGCATCAGGGGGTCGGTGAGCGACGACAGCACGCGGGTCTTCACGCGGTACTTGCCGGCGAATTCCACCGACCGGATCTGCAGCACCTTGGAGCCCAGGCTGGCCATTTCCAGCATTTCCTCGAAGGTGATCTGGTCCAGGCGGCGAGCGTCTTCGACCACGCGCGGATCGGTGGTGTAGACCCCGTCCACGTCGGTGTAGATCAGGCATTCCTCAGCCTCGATGGCGGCGGCGATCGCCACGGCCGAGGTATCGGAACCACCGCGGCCAAGCGTGGTGATGTTGCCGTTGTCGTCGATGCCCTGGAAGCCCGTGACCACCACCACGCGCCCGGCGTCGAGATCGGCCAGGATGCGCTCGTCATCGATGGACTCGATGCGGGCCTTGGTATGGGACGAGTCGGTCTTCACCGGCACTTGCCAGCCGGTGTAGCTGATCGCGTCGACGCCCTCGCTTTGCAGCGCAATCGCGAGCAACGCGGAACTGGCTTGCTCGCCGGTGGCGGCCAGCATATCCAGCTCGCGCGGGCTCGGCTGCGCCGAAATTTCCTTGGCGAGGCCAAGCAAGCGATTGGTCTCGCCTGACATGGCCGAAGGCACCACGACTACGCGGTGACCTGCACGATGCCATTTGGCAACGCGCTTGGCGACATTCTTGATGCGTTCCGGAGAACCCATCGAAGTGCCACCGTATTTGTGAACGATGAGAGCCATCTGTTTGTCGACACCAGCGATTGTGCAAACCCTTGAAAATACACGAAGGGGAGCCCCAAGGCAAGGTGTGGGCGGCTCGGACGACGGCCACGGCAAGTGGCGCGCGAGGAATATTGCGGGCGGAAAGCAGCCTGCCGAGGCTTATCCGATGGCTGCGCCCTGTCCGGGCGATGCAACCGGCTCGACCCACTCGACCCATTCGACACGCCAGCGCGGCGCGGCCGGTGCATCCGGCCAGCGCCGGTGCATGCCCAGGCCAGCCGCGAACACGAGCTGATCGCCCGACCACAACAGCGGCAGCCGCGCGCGCCGCGCCATCGGCACGCCAGCCTCCTGGTAAGCCTGCTTGAGCGCGCGCGCGGGCCCGCCCGGACGCAGCACGATGCGCTCGCCGCCTTGGCGCGCGGCGAGGCGCAGGGGCCGGCGCAGCGCTGCTTCCGGCAGGCCGAAGGTATCGTCGCGCGTAAAGCGCAGCTCACCCTGCCACGCAGGCACGGCCAGGCCTGCCTCGCCCTGCCAGTGCAGCGCCAGGTCTTCAGACTCGATGGCTGGCCCCGCGCGGCGGGCCAGCACACGGCCCCTGAAGCGATGCAACATCAGGGTCTCGTGCTGGATGGCAGGCTCGCCGCCTTCATGCTCGATCAGTTGCGCGCGCATGGCGGACAGCCGCGCGGTGGACGGGGCCTGCGTACCAAGCTCGCGCAGCCACAACCGCAGCACAGCGTCGGCCTCGGCCGGCGGCAGCGCGCGCAGCCCGGCAAGATCGAGTTCAGCCAGCGTGCTGGCATCGCGCGGCGTGCGCACCAGCCCCGCCATCCATTGCGTAGCCAGCGCGTCGAGCAATTCGCTGGCCTGCGCCAGGTGTGCGGCGGCTTGCGCCACATTGGCGCGCAACGCGGGAAACGCCGCGGCCAGCGCGGGCATATGCTGCCTCAGCGCGTTGCGGGCGAATCGGGAATCGTCATTGGAAGGGTCGTCGATCCAGGGGAGCGCATTCACGGCGCAGTACGCATCGATGTCGTCGCGGCCGACCTCGAGCCACGGGCGCAGCAAGACGATCTGCTGCCTTGCCCCGAGCCGGCGCAGGCGCGGCATGCCGCCAAGCCCGGCCAGCCCGGCGCCACGGAACAGGCGCAGCAGCACCGTCTCGACCTGGTCGTCCAGGTGATGGGCAAACAGCAGCAACTCCGCCCCGGCCTCGTCACACATGGCTTCGAGCGCAGCGTAGCGCGCGCGGCGCGCCGCCGCCTCCAGCCCTTCGCCCTGCCACTGGCTGACCGAGACACGCTGGCTGTAGAACGGCAGTTGCCAGTCGGCGCACAGCGTCGCGCAGAACACGTCCCACTGGTCCGCCTCGGCCTGCAGGCCATGATGCACATGCAGCGCCACCACGCGCAGCGGCAGCGACGACGCCACCACCGCTGCACGCAGCGCGTGCAGCAGCGCGACCGAATCGCGTCCGCCGGAGAGTGCCACCGCTACCGTGCCTGCCCGTGCGCCGTCGCCAGAAACAACAAAGGCCGCACCGGCCTGAAGCGCCTGTGCGACCTTGTCGGTCAAGCCGGCGGACGGGTCAGCCCGGTGCGCCGGTTTCCTTGAACTTGCCATAGGCCAGCAGACGCTCGTTGCGACGCGCTTGCAGCTCCTTCACGCTCATGCCCTGGAACTGGCGCAGCGAATCCGCCAGCGAACGCTTGAGCATGGCGGCCATGCCCTTGACGTCGCGGTGCGCGCCGCCCAGCGGCTCGCTGACGATCTTGTCGATCAGGCTGAGCGCCTTGAGGCGGTGCGCGGTCAGGCCGAGGGCTTCGGCAGCTTCCGGCGCCTTCTCGGCGGTCTTCCACAGGATGGAAGCGCAGCCTTCCGGCGAGATCACGGCGTAGGTGGCAAATTGCAGCATCTGCACCACATCACCCACGGCAATCGCCAGCGCGCCGCCGGAGCCGCCTTCGCCGATGATGGTGGCGATCAGCGGCACCTTGAGGCCGGCCATCACGTAGAGATTGTGACCGATGGCTTCGGACTGGCCGCGCTCTTCCGCGTCGATGCCGGGGAATGCACCCGGCGTGTCAACGAAGGTGAAGATCGGCAGGCCGAACTTGTCGGCCAACTCCATCAGGCGCTTGGCCTTGCGGTAGCCCTCGGGCTTGGGCATGCCAAAGTTGCGCATCGCGCGCTCTTTGGTGTCGCGTCCCTTCTGGTGACCGATCACCATGCACGCCTGCCCGTTGAAGCGGGCCAGGCCGCCCACGATCGACAGATCGTCGGCAAAGCTGCGGTCGCCGTGCAGTTCGTGGAAGTCGGTGAAGATCTCCCGCACATAGTCCAGCGTGTACGGACGTTGCGGATGCCGGGCGATCTGTGCCACCTGCCATGGGGTCAGGTTGGCGTAGATGTCCTTGGTAAGCTGCTGGCTCTTGCCGGCCAGCCGCGAAATCTCTTCGGAGATATCGACAGCCGAATCGTCCTGCACAAATCGCAGTTCTTCGATCTTTGCCTCGAGTTCGGCAATCGGCTGCTCAAAATCTAGGAAGGTGGTTTTCATGAGACTCGCGTACCTGTCTGTGAAGGAGCGCATTCTACCGGAATTCGCCCACTAAACCGCAAGTCTGCGGATGCAGTCTCGCGCACTTCCATGCAAATTTTGCTGCCTTCCAGCCTAATACGTCACAGGCAGGGGATCAAGACTGCGCCACATGTACCAGGTGGCGACGGTGCGCCAGGGCTCCCAGTTGGCCGCCACCTCGCGCGCCTCGCTGCGCGTGACGGGCTCTCCACTGAAATAATTTGCCGAGATGGCGTTGATCAGGCCGACGTCATCGAGCGGCAGCACATTGGGCCGCATCAGGTTGAACATCAGGAACATTTCGGCGGTCCAGCGGCCAATGCCGCGGATCTGCGTCAGCTCCGCGATGACGGCTTCGTCATCCATCTCGGTCCAGCTATTCACATGCACGCGCCCTGCCTTGAAATGCTCGGCAAGGTCGACGATGTATTCCGCCTTGCGGCGCGACAGGCCGCAGGCGGCCAGGTTGTCGTGCCCCGCCTTGAGCATCTGCGCCGGCGTGAGCTTGGGACAAACCGCCACCAGCCGCTCCCACACTGTCTGCGCGGCCTTCACCGAGATCTGCTGGCCCACCACGGAGCGAGCCAGCGTGATGAACGGGTCGCCGCGCGAGATCAGGTGCGCGGGGCCGTAGGTGGGGATCATCTTGCGCAGGATGCGGTCGCGCTTCATCAGGTCGGCGCAGGCCTCGTCCCAATAAGCCGGACGCACGGCATCCACCACCGTTTCGACCGGCAGGGGCAGCGCCTCGGCTTCCGGCAGCACGGGCGCCTTGGCCGCGCGCGCGCCGATCTTGAGGGCGGGCTTGCCGTCCGCCTTGAGCACCGGGCCAGATGACTTGCCGGCAGCCTTGGCGGGCGCTTTCACAGGCCTGGCAACGTTCGCCGCCGGGCTTGCCTTCTGCGGCTTTGGCGGCTTTGCAGGCAGCTTCGCGGGCGCCGGCGGCTTGGCCGCGGGCTTGGCCTTGGTGGTCGCAGCAGTCTTGGACGGCGCCGCGGGCGTCGCCGTCTTGCGCACGGCAGCGTTCAAGCGCGCCTCCACTCGGTAGCACCGCCGGGCTTGTCCTCGAGAACCACGCCGCCCGCCAGCAGCTCGGCACGGATGCGGTCGGCTTCGGCAAAATTGCGCTCGGCCTTGGCCTGCTTGCGCGCCGCGATCAGCCCCTCGATCTGCTCCGGCTCCAGGCCATCGGCCGGCTTGCCGCCTTGCAGGAACGCATGGGCGTCGCGCCCGAGCAGGCCCAGCGTGGCGGCCAGGCCCTTGAGCTGGCGCGCCATCGCGCTGGAGCCGGTGCGATTGACTTCACTGGCCAGGTCGAACAGCACGGCCATGGCGATCGGCGTATTGAAGTCATCGCCCATTGCGTCGATAAAGCGCCGCGCATGCGCCTCTTCCCAGTCCAGCGGCAGGACATCGGGCTGCACGTCCTTGAGCGCCGTGTACAGACGCGTCAGCGAGTGACGGGCGTCTTCCAGGTGGACGTTGCTGTAGTGCAGCGGGCTGCGGTAGTGCGCGCGCAGGATGAAGAAGCGCACCACCTCGGCGTCATACTCTTTCAGCACGTCGCGGATGGTGAAGAAGTTGCCGAGCGACTTCGACATCTTCTCGTCATTGATGCGCACGAAGCCGTTGTGCATCCACAGGTTGACGAACGTCTTGCCGCTGGCGCCCTCGGACTGTGCGATCTCGTTCTCGTGGTGCGGGAACTGCAGGTCGGCGCCGCCGCCGTGGATGTCGAAATGCTCGCCCAGCAAGGCGCAGCTCATCGCCGAGCACTCGATATGCCAGCCCGGGCGGCCCGAGCCCCACCTGGAATCCCACTTGCTTTCGGCGGGCTCGCTTTCCTTGGCGGACTTCCACAGGACGAAGTCGAGCGGATCGTGCTTGGCTTCGTTGGTGGCCACGCGCTCGCCGGCGCGCAGGTCCTCCAGCGACTTGCCCGACAGGCGGCCGTAGTTGGGAAACTTGCGCACGGCGTAGTTCACGTCGCCATCGCTGGCGTGGTAGGCCAGGCCGCGGGCTTCGAGCTTGCTGATGATGTCGAGCATCTGCGGCACGTAGTCGGTGGCGCGCGGCTCATGGTCCGGGCGCTGGATGCCGAGTGCGTCGGCGTCTTCGTGCATGTAGCGGATGAAGCGGTCAGTCAGCGCGCCGATGGTCTCGCCATTCTCCGCGGCGCGGCGAATGATCTTGTCATCGATGTCGGTGATGTTCTGTACATACGTCACGTCGTAGCCGGCGGTGCGCAGCCAGCGCTGCACCATGTCGAATACCACCATCACGCGCGCATGGCCGACGTGGCAATAGTCGTACACCGTCATGCCGCAGACATACATGCGTACACGGCCGGGTTCGATTGGCACGAAAGGCTGCTTTTCACGCGCGAGCGTGTTGTAGATATTCAGAGGATGCATGAAACGAGGTGAATGGATGAGGGATTGGCGCCATTGTCGCGCCATTCGCGAGACCGGCAACTTGGCGCCAACGCAAAGCCTGGCGCGACCCATATCTTACCGGAAGCGCCCGAGCGCGGCAGGTCGTCGCCCGCCTTGCACCGCACCACGGACAAGCCGGCTCGGGCCGGGCCAGCGCAGGCCGGCGCGCCGATACCCGGGCCGGCATGGCCGCGCTTTGCTAGAATGCCGCGGAGTATAACGGACCGCCCATACATGAGCCTGTTCCTGCCCACCATAGCAACCGTGTCATCCCAGCCCGCGCGCCAACGCATTGCGGCCGCCTCATTCGCCCTGGCGGCGATCCTGGCAGGCCTGCTTGCCATAGCGGGGCCTGCGCGAGCGCAGAACGGTCCGCTATCGCTCGCGGTGCCGGCCACGACGCCAGGCGGCGTGCGCTCGGCCGACCCTGGCATGGCGGACGCCGAGAAGGCGGCAGCGCAGAAGAAATATGGCGAGGCCATCGACCGCTTCGACCGCGTGCTGGCCACCAACCCGCGCAATGCCCAGGCCCGCTTCGAGCGGGCATGGGCCCTGGCCCAGGCCGGGCGCGAGGACGAGGCCATCGCGGCGTTGCAATCCATGGCCCAGGACTTCCCTGAGTTGCCCGAGCCGCACAACAACCTGGCGCTGCTGTACGCCAAGCGCGGGGACTTGAAGCGCGCCGAAGCGGAATTGCTGATCGCGATCGATGTCAAACCTGATTTCGCCGTGGGCTATGCCAACCTTGGCGACGTCTACCGCCGCCTGGCCGAGAATGCCTACCGCAACGCGCTGCGGCGCAATCCCAAGGATGCGGGCGCCGCTGCCGGCCTGAAGCAACTGCAGCCTGTCGCGGCCATCCAGCCGCCGGCCGACGGCACCCGAAAGCCAGGCACGGCCGCCAGCGAGCCAGCCACGGCGCCCAAGCCTTAATTACCTTGCCCAACGGGCCGGACCGCTACCCTGCCCGGCCCTATCGTTTCCCCGATCCACGGAGTCAAGCATGATCTTTTCGCGTCGCCTAGTCCTTGCCGGCATCGCCGCCGCCGCGATGGCGCTCTCGCCGCTGGCCGCACAGGCACAGCAGACGAAAACCGAACGGGTGCAGTTCGTCACCAGCGCCGGCAAGTTCACGCTCGAGGTCTATCCGGACGCCGCGCCCAAGACTGTCGCGAACTTCATGGAGTACGTGAAGAGCGGCTTCTATAGCGGTACCATCTTCCACCGCGTGATCAATGGCTTCATGGTGCAAGGCGGCGGCTTCGACCGCGACATGAAGCAAAAGCCCACGCGCGCGGCGATCCCGCTGGAAGCCCAGAACGGGCTGAAGAACAAGGCCGGCACGGTGGCCATGGCGCGCACCAGCGATCCGAACTCCGCCACCGCCCAGTTCTTCATCAATGTGGTGGATAATTCCAGTCTCGACTATCCGTCGCCGGACGGTAACGGCTATGCCGTGTTCGGCAAGGTGGTGGAAGGCATGGATACCGTCGACAAGATGAAGAACGCGCCCACCACCTCGTATGGCCCGATGCGTAATGTGCCGGCCACGCCGATCGTGATCGAGTCGGCTACTGTCGTCAAATAACCGCCGAACAAACACCGAACAAAGGAACGCAAATGTCCAAGGTAGAGCTCCACACCAACCAGGGTGTCATCACCATCGAACTCGACGCCGAAAAGGCACCGAAGTCGGTTGAGAACTTCCTGTCGTATGTGCGCAAGGGTCACTACGACAACACCATTTTTCACCGCGTGATCAAGAATTTCATGATCCAGGGCGGCGGCTTCGAACCCGGCATGAAGCAAAAGGGCACCGATGCCCCGATCGAGAACGAAGCCGGCAACGGCCTGAAGAACGATCGCTACACGGTTGCCATGGCGCGTACCAACGCACCGCACTCGGCCACCGCGCAGTTCTTCATCAACGCGGTCGACAATGACTTCCTGAACTTCACCTCGCCGACCCCGCAAGGCTTCGGCTACGCCGTGTTCGGCAAGGTGACCGACGGCACCGACGTGGTCGAGAAGATCAAGGGCGTGCGTACCGGCAGCGCTGGCTTCCACCAGGACGTGCCGCTCGAGGACGTGGTCATCGAAAAGGCCGTAGTGGTCGAATAAGCCACGGGCCATCACCGGGACACGTTCCACCGAGCCCCGCGGGGTCGCACCATGAAGTCAGGCCAGCATCTCTTTCCAACCGCATGACTGTGACCCCATCCACGCCGGCCGCCGGTGCCCTCGCGGTGCCAGCGCCGGCGTGGTTCATTTCCGACCTGCATCTCACCCCCGGCATGCCGCGCACGCTGGCCGCCTTCGAGCACGTGCTCGAACGCGCGGCGCAAGAGGCGCGCGCCCTGTTCATCCTGGGTGATTTTTTCGAATTCTGGGTTGGCGACGAAGAAACCGACAGCCCCTTCGCGGCGCAGGTGGCCGCCAGGTTGCGCCAGCTTGCCGGACGCGGCGTCCAGGTCTACCTGATGCACGGCAACCGCGACTTCCTGCTGGGGCAGCGCTTTGCGCGCGCCGCGGGCGCCACCTTGCTGCCCGACCCCACCGTGATCGACTGCGCCGGCCAGCGCGTGGTGCTCAGCCACGGTGACATGCTGTGCACCGACGATGAGCGCTATATGCGGTTTCGCCACTGGACCCGCAAGCGCTGGGTACAGCGGGTATTCCTGTCGCTGCCGTTGGCGCTGCGGCTGCGCGTGGCGCGCCGCCTGCGCGCCGATAGCGAAGCGGGCCGCACGCAGGCCCGCCGCGACGCACCGCCAGACTACGGCGACACCACGCCGCAAGCCGTGGCCGCGCTATTGCGCGCCAGCCAGGCGCCGGCCCTGGTGCATGGCCATACGCACCGCCCCGCCCGGCACGAAAGCCCGGAAGGCGTGCGCTGGGTGCTGACCGACTGGGACCTCGACGGCAAGCGGCCGCGCGCCGCCGTGCTGCAACTCGACGCGGGCGGATTCAACGTGCTGCCGCAAGTAAGCTGACGCCGAATCCCCCTCTACGCTTCATCGACCTTCTGCATCAAACTACTTCATCAGCTTGCGCAGCTCGCTCGCATCGAAGCGGTCGTTCGGCGTGTTCTCGAGATGCTCGCCGAGCCGATCCAGCGCGGCCATCACGGTCTCCAGCCGCTCGTGCTGCTGCGCCGCGTTGTCGATCAGGCTCTTGAGCGCCAGCGAGACCGGGTCGTCCGCGTTCGGCGTGATGCCATAGGCCGAGAACTCCTGCTTGGCGCCCTGCTGCCCGCTGGGTGCGTCCGGCAGGATGATGCGCGCCGGGATGCCGACCGCGGTGGCGCCCGGCGGCACCGGCTTGAGCACCACGGCGTTGGAGCCGATGCGCGCGCCGTCGCCGATGGTGTAGCCGCCGAGCACCTTGGCCCCGGCGCTCACCACCACGTTCGCACCTAGCGTGGGGTGACGCTTCACCCCCTTGTAGAGCGAGGTCCCGCCCAGGGTCACGCCCTGGTAGATGGTGCAGTCGTCGCCGATCTCGGCGGTCTCGCCCACCACCACGCCCATGCCGTGGTCAATGAACACGCGCCGCCCCACCTTGGCGCCAGGGTGGATCTCGATACCGGTGAAAAAGCGAGCCCAGTGCGAGATCCAGCGGCCCAGCCAGTGAAACCCCGCATTCCAGCAGGCGTGCGCGAAGCGATGGAACACCACGGCGTGAAAGCCGGGATAGCAGGTCAGTACCTCCAGACGGCTGCGTGCGGCGGGGTCGCGCCGCATGATGGCGTCGATATCTTCCTTCAGGCGAGTGAACATCTTGGTCGTGTCGTGTTGCCACGCCGTGCGCCGCGCGCCCTGGGCCAGGGCTGGCGCGATCGCCGGCATGGTCATTGGCCGGTGAAAACGGGATCAGGGAGTGTAAGAGATTTGCTGCCCTGCTGCCGCCATGGACATTGGCTGCAATGACGCCGGCCGCCCCGCGGAACATGTTGGACATGCCGGATCGGCGGGACGGGCAGCGCCTGCCATCAACATCGCTCGGGCACGTGCACCAGGCCGGTCATCAGGCGGCGCGCGCTGGTGGGGGGCAACGACCCACTGGCCGGCGCGAGGTAGTCAAGCACGATCCTGGCCGCCGCGAACGGCAAGCCGTCCTCGGCAAAATCGCCATCCTCGAGCGGATGGCCATTGCGGCAAGGCACGCGGGCAACGACGGCCTGGCTCACGTTCAGCAGCCAGATGCGCACCGTGGTGATGCTATCGCGCGCCGGCACGAAACCGCGCCAGATCGCGAACGGCGCTGCCGCCGCCAGCAGCTCGCCGCCATTGCCGGCCCAGTCGATCCGCGGCTCGCCGATGGCCACCGCGCCGAACAGGCAGTCCACATCGCAATCGGGACGCTGCGAGGGGCCCACCAGCACGACATGGCTGGTGCTGGCGGTGGCGCCACCCATGCCATCGCTCTGCCGGCCATGCGGATCGGGCGAGCCGATCACGCGCAGCAGCACGGCATCGCGGTCACCCGGATCGGTGGGCAAGTCGTCAGCCAGGAAGAAGACCCCTTTGCTGGTGCCGCCACGCATGTAGTAGGCCGGAATCTCCACCTGCTCACTTCTCCTGTTTGGTTGGCGCCCGTGCGCCTTGGCCTTGCGTGGCTGCCAGCATGTGCTTGGCAATGCCCCGCAGGATATTGACCTCCTCGCGCTCCAGCCCGCTGCGCGCGAGCAGCCGGCGCAAGCGTGGCATCAGCTTCTTCGGGCTGGCCGGATCAAGGAAGCCGATGGCTTCCAGCCCAGACTGCAGGTGGCCGAACATGGCCTCGATCTGCTCGGCCGTGGCCGGTTCGCCAGCATAGCCGATCTCGGCGAGCGGCGTCGCCCTCACCTCCAGCAGTGCCAGGCGCATCTCGTAGGCCACCAGTTGCACGGCCTGGGCAAGATTGAGCGAGGTGTAGGCGGGATTGGCGGGAATGTGGGTGACTGCCGAGCAGCGGTCGACCACCTCGTTGGGCAGGCCGAAGCGCTCATTGCCGAACACGAAGGCAATGTGGGCGCCGGCGGCTTGCGCGCCTTGCAGGGTGGCTTGCAGGGCGGCAATGCGGGCGCCGGCCTGCGCCACCGCGTCGCGCGGCAGCAAACGAGGCGGCCCGAACTCGCGCTGGCGCGCGGTGAGCGCCACTGCGTAGGCGGTACCGGCCAGCGCGGCCTCGATGTTGTCGACGATCACCGAGCCTGCCAGTACGTCGTCGGCGCCGCTGGCCATGGCGATGGCATCCGGATGCTCGCGCACCGCCGGCTCACGTGGCGAAACCAGCACCAAGCTGCCCGGCACGGTGCCGAAGCCCATGGTCTTCATGGCCCGCGCGACGGCGCCGACATTGCCGGGATGGCTGGTCTCGACCAGCACGAAACGCACTGCGGCAAACGCGGCGGGGGCCATCAGGGCCGCATCGGCTGCAGCCTCCGGAGCGATAGTGGAAACTGCCTGGCAAGGCGCGCCAGATGGCGGATCAAGGTCCTGGCCGGCCTGGGTGGCGGGGGCTGCGGCTGGGGCGCCGTTGGCGTCGGCGCTCGTCTGGTTCTGCGGGTTCATATACAATTCAGGCTTCATCTTCGGTGCGCCGCCCGTTTTATGCGGTAGCGACGCGCCCGTTCTTCTACAATCCGTTGTGTTGTCAGCCGCCCCAAAGGGCAGCGCGCCGGCCTTTTGCGCCAGGCCGCGCACCTTTGGCCGGCCTGGAGAGATTCATGCATCCGATGCTAAATATTGCCGTCAAGGCAGCCCGCAAGGCAGGTTCCGTCATCAACCGCGCGTCGATGGACATCGACCGGGTTCAGGTATCGCGCAAGCAGCACAACGATTTCGTCACCGAAGTCGACCGCGCCGCCGAGGCCGCGATCGTCGAGATCATCCGCACGGCCTATCCGGATCACGCCATTCTAGCGGAAGAGTCCGGCCAGTCCTGGGCCGAGGGCGAAGAACCCACCAGCGAATACGTCTGGGTCATCGACCCGCTCGACGGCACCACCAACTTCATCCACGGCTTTCCCCAGTACGCGGTCTCGATCGCCCAGCTGCACAAGGGCGTGCCGGCACAAGCCGTCGTCTACGACCCGTCGCGTGACGAACTCTTCACAGCCAGCAAGGGCGCCGGCGCGTTCCTGAACAACCGCCGCATCCGCGTGTCGCGCCGCGACAAGCTGGCCGACTGCCTGATCGGCACCGGCTTCCCCTACCGCGACATGGAAGGCCTGGACCAGTACATGGAACTGTTCGCGCTGATGACGCAAAGCTGCGCCGGCCTGCGCCGCCCGGGTGCCGCGGCGCTCGATCTGGCCTACGTGGCCTGCGGCCGCACCGATGGTTTCTTCGAGCAAGGCCTGCACCCGTGGGACATGGCCGCCGGCATGCTGCTGGTGACCGAGGCCGGTGGCCTGGTGGGCAACTACGCCGGCGAAGCGCGCCAGCTCGAACAAGGCGAAGTGCTGGCCGGCAACCCCAAGGCGTTTGCGCAGATGGTTCGCCTGCTGTCGCCGTTCTCGGTGGACAACGCCAAGCCGGCCCGCTAAGGACCCCGGCAACGACGCAGCGCGGCCGCCTGGCCGCGCTCAGCGTGACGGACGCGGCGGCGCCCCGGCAGGATGCCATATGCCGAGCGCCACGCCGCCCACGATCATCGCCATCGCGCCCGGCAGCGGCCGCACAGGCGGTTCACCCGGCACCAGGGCCAGCAGCGCGATGGCGTCACGACGTGAAAGCGCTGCTGGGATGGCCATGGCGCGCTGCCGCCTCAAGCATCCACCGCGACCGCCCTGCCCGGCATCGTCTCGCCGACCGCCCCTGCCATCGCCTCGGTACAAACACCCTGCCCCCAGCTTCGCACATAGTCCGGCACGCTGGGCTGCATGCCATCCGGCGCCGGCCGCTGCCCCTGGAGGCGCAGCGGCAGCACGCCCGCCCATACCGGCAGCGCCATATCGGCCTCGTCATCCTTGGGCCCGCCGCTGCGGATCTTGGTGGCGGCTTCCTCCAGCCCGATGCGCAACACCGTGGTCGCCGCCAGCTCATTGGCATCTCCTGGCCTTGCTTCGCCCGAACGCCCCACCGCAATGCGCTCCAGGAAGGCATCCATCGCCGCCGCCTTCGCTGCGCCAGCCACCACTTCAAAACTGCCGTAGATCACCGCCGAGCGGTAGTTCATCGAATGATGAAATGCGGAGCGCGCCATCACCAGGCCGTCGAGGTGCGTCACGGTTACGCAGACCTGGCTGCCTGCCGCGGCCAGCTTCAGCATGCGGCTGCCATTGGAGCCATGGATGTAGAGGTGCTCGCCCTCACGCCAGCACGCGGTGGGAATGCAGTGGGTGCCGTGATCGTCGGTGAAGGCCAGGTGGCACAGGTAGGCATCGTCGAGGATCGCATGCAGTGTCGCGCGATCATAGTGGCCGCGATCGGCGACGCGCCGCACGCGGGTACGTTCGCTCGGCGGCATGGGTTTCTGGCTCATGGTGGCTCCTTGTCCTGGGGTTGTGGGTGCCGGCGGCAATCTCGTTGCGTTACGGCGATGCCGCCAAGATAGGGATTTCGTGGCACCATGACTAGACCCATCCAATGCACGGTTTTTAGAACCACGGAAACCACAGAAACCACGGAAGCGACGACATGGACTACGGCCTGCTGGTCTCGACCTTCACGCGCCAGCTCGATGGCCGCAAGCTCACCCAGCAGCGGCTCTTGTACGAGTGCTTGCGCGGCGCCATCCTCGACGGGCGAATCGCCCAGGGCAGCCAGCTGATCGCCACGCGCACGCTGGCAGCGGAGCTCGGCATGGCACGCAACTCGGTGATCTACGCCTACGAGAGCCTGGCGGCGGAAGGCTTCGTGGTGCCGACGCGGCACGGCACCACGGTGGCGCGCGTGGGCCTGGCGCAGGCCGGCCACAGCACGGAGGCGGTCAAGCGCGTCGCCGAGTTGTCGCGCCGCGTGCGCGGGCTGCAGCGCGATGCCGACGGTATGCACGACCTGTTGCCGTTCGTGCCCGGCGTGCCCGACCTGGATGGCTTTCCGCTGGCCGCGTGGCGGCGCTGCATCGAACGCGCCTGGCGCCAGCTCGGCCCGCGCCATCTTGGCTACGGCAAGGTCGAGGGGCAGCCCGCGCTGCGCCACGCCATCGCCGAGTACCTGAAGGTCTCGCGCGGGGTGCGCTGCGACATGGACCAGGTCTTCATCACCGACGGCACGCAGACCAGTCTGGACCTGTGCGCGCGCATCCTGGCCGATGCCGGCGACACGGCCTGGATCGAGAATCCCGGCTACGGCGGCGCGCGGGCCGCCTTCCAGTCGGCCGGCCTCGTGCTCGAGCCCGTGGCGGTGGACGCAGACGGCCTGGCGCCCCGCCCGGAGCAGTGGCGCGACGCCCCGCCCCGGCTGATCTACATCACGCCATCCCATCAATATCCACTAGGCTCCATTCTCAGCCTGGAACGGCGCCTCAAGCTCATCGAAGATGCCCGCGCCGCCGGTGCCTGGGTTGTCGAGGACGACTACGACAGCGAGTTCCGCCGCGGCGGCGTGCCGCTCTCGGCCGTGCAGGGGCTGAGTGAGGACGCGCCGGTGATCTACCTGGGCACGTTCAGCAAGACCATGTTCCCGGCGCTGCGCCTGGGCTTCATGGTGGTGCCGCGCTACCTGGCCGCGACCATTGCCGGCACGCTTGGCGAAATCTCCCGGCGCGGCCACGTGGCCGAGCAGATCGCGCTGGCGGAATTTATCGACAGCGGCCAGTTCGCCCGCCACCTGCGCCGCATGCGCCAGCGCTACGGGCAGCGCCGCGACGCCCTGGAGGCGGCGCTGGCGCGCCACCTGCGCGGTAGCGTGACGGTATCGGCCAGCGCCGGCGGCATGCACCTGTCCGCGCGCCTGGAACTGCCGCTTGCCGACACCGTGGTCACCCGCGCGGCGCGCGCGCAGGGACTGATCGTGCAGCCGCTGAGCACCTACCGCTTGGCCGGCACGCCGCTGGCGCAGTACAACGGCTTCGTGTTCGGCTACGCCGGCGTGCCGGCCGGCGCCTTCGACGGGCTGATCGCGCGGCTGGCACAGGTAATTGACGCGCTGCCGCGAGAGCCGGTGTCGTAGCACGGTGTTGAGCCCGTTCTTGCGAATCTGCCCACTCGCCGCCTACATTACTTCCATGGGAGTGCCAAGCTCCCGGTGCTGGCGCGCGGGCAGCGGCGCCGCCGGCTGCAATTTCCGGCGCCGCGCTTTCGTGCGCTGCGCCGCAATCGCGTCCAGGGTGGCGAACATGACGGCACTGTCGAAGTGGTGGAGGCACCTGGCCGGCAAACCGCTCGACCCGCTCGCCCCGGAAACCCGCCACGCGATCGCCGTGGTGCCGGTGCTAGCCTGGGTGGGATTAGGCGCCGACGGACTTTCCTCTTCGTGCTATGGACCCGAAGAGGCTTTCCTGGCGCTTGGCACCCATACGCCGCTGGCGCTCTTCCTTGCCCTGGCCACCGCCAGCACGGTATTCATCATCGCGGTCGGCTACAACCAGGTCATCGAGCTGTTCCCCACCGGCGGCGGCGGCTACCGCGTGGCCACGGCCTTGCTGGGACCGCGTCCCGGACTGGTGTCGGGCGCGGCGTTGCTGGTCGATTACGTGCTGACCGTCGCGACGTCGCTGGCCAGTGGCGTCGACGCGTTCTTCAGCCTGCTGCCGGTAGAGGCCCAAGCCTTCAAGCTGGCCACCGAACTGGTAATCGTGATCATGATGACCGGGCTCAATTTCCGCGGCATGAAGGAATCGATCCTGGTGCTGATGCCCATCTTCCTGGCCTTCGTGGTACTGCATCTCGGGCTGATCGTCTATGGCGTTGCCGCGCACGGCGACCATCTCGGCGCGGTCGTGCCCAACGCCATCGGCGAGGCCTCCGGCATGTCGCAAGCGATGGGTCCGATCGTGGTGGCGGCGCTGCTGATGCGCGCGTTCTCGCTGGGTGGCGGTACCTACACCGGGCTGGAGGCGGTCTCGAACAACGTGAACATGCTGGCCGAGCCGCGGGTGCCGAACGGCAAGTGGACGATGTTCTACATGGCGACGTCGCTGGCCTTCACGGCGGGCGGCATCATCCTGCTGTACATGCTGTGGAACGCGGCGCCGGTGGAAGGCAAGACGCTGAACGCCGTGGTCTTCGACCGCATCATCGACCATCTAGGCTTCGGCTCGGCATGGTCCCGCCATGCGCTGCTCGCGGCGCTGCTGGCCTCCGAGGCCGGGCTGCTGCTGGTGGGCGCGCAGACCGGCTTCCTGGACGGCCCGGCGGTGCTGTCGAACATGGCGGCGGACTACTGGGTGCCGCGGCATTTCCGCGATCTCTCCGCCCGGCTGGTGCGGCAGAACGGCGTCATCGTCATGGGCCTGGCCAGCTTGCTGATCCTGTTGTGGACGCACGGCCAGGTCGCGGTACTGGTGGTGCTGTACAGCATCAATGTCTTCCTGACCTTCAGCCTCTCCTTGCTTGGCCTGTGCATCTACTGGTGGCGCCATCGCGGCGAGCCGCGCTGGATCGTGCGCTTCGGCCTGTCCCTGCTGGGCTTGTCGGTCACCGCCACGGTCCTGATGATCACGCTGGTGGAGAAATTCACCGCTGGCGGCTGGCTAACCGTGCTGGTAACGGGCCTGGTGGTTGCGCTGTGCGTCTTCATCAAGCGGCATTACACGACAACCCGCGCCGAGCTGGCCCGGGCGGATGCTCTCTTCGCCGGCAGCCCACCCCTGTTCGATGCGAGCCGCGTGCGGCCCCTCGACCGCAGCCTGCCCACGGCGATCGTCCTGGTGGGCAAGCACCGCGGCGCCAGCATGCATGCGCTGCTCTGGGTCGAGCGATTATTTCCCGGACACTTCAAGAACATGCTCTTCCTGGCCGTGGGAGAGGTCGATGCGCAAAGCTACGAGGGCCAGGAAACGCTGCATCGCCTTCAACAGACGATTGGTGAGTCACTGCGTTATTACGTCGCCAATTGCCAGCGCCACGGCCTGGCGGCCGATTCGCGCGCGGCATTCGGCACGAACCCGGTGCTTGAGTTCATGAAGCTGGTCGATGCGGTGACGGCCGAGTACCCGAACAGCGTCTGCTTTGCCAGCAAGCTGATCTTCCAGCACGTCAGTTTCCTGACAGCTTGGCTGCATAACCAGACACCCGGTGAGTTGCAGGAGCGGCTACACCTGCAAGGCAAGCAGATGGTGCTGCTGCCAATGAAAGTAGCGTGATGGCGCGGCCTATTTGACCAGCGTCACTGGCACGCGCGACATGCGTATCAGCTTGTTGGTCAGCCTGCCCGCCAGCAGCGCGCCAACAGCCGTGCGCCCGGCCGTGCCCATCACGATGGCATCGCAGTCGTTCGCCGCTGCGGCCTGCGCGATGGTCTGCGCCACATCGCCCACCTTGATCTGCGCGACATAGCTGGCCCCGGCGTCGTCCAGGATGCTGCGTGCATCGCGCAGCGCAGCCTCGCCGCTGGCCTCCTCCAGCTTGCGCAACGAGTCCAGCGAATGAAAGGCCGAGGCGCGGCCAAATTCCAGCGGCGGCTGGACATTGAGCAGAACCACCTCGGACACACAGCGGTCCCGGAACATGAAGGCGGCATGACGCACCGCATCCAGCGCGTGCACGGAGCCGTTGACGGGTACCAGAACTCTCAGCATGTCGAACCCCTTGCGTTGTCTCGATCCTCGATCGTTTCGCTACCGGCGCGTATCGCGCTGGTCATCTCGATTCCATATAAGTTCGGATCCCGCAAAGATGCTGTAAAGAGACGGATGGCCGCGTATTTTTTTTGTAAACGCCCGGCCGGCTCGGTTCCTGCCACCCTTCCTGCACCCTTCCGCCCTCTTCTCGCCCCCTTCGGGGGCCGGCTCGCAGTAAAATGCGGGTTTTATCCGCGCCAGGCCTCCGGGCCGCCGGAGTACCCGAAAACAGGCGGCTTCGCCAAAGCCGCCCGAGAGGATTGCATGTCCGTAGAACCCCGACAGTCCGCCAAGACCGAGCCCAAGGCCGGCAGCGCGGAAAAGCACACGCCCATGATGGCGCAGTACCTCGGCCTGAAAGCCGACCATCCGGACACCTTGCTGTTCTACCGGATGGGCGACTTCTACGAGCTCTTCCACGACGATGCCGAGAAGGCCTCGCGCCTGCTCGACATCACCCTGACGTCGCGCGGCAGCTCCAACGGCGTGCCGATCCGCATGGCCGGGATCCCCTTCCATTCGGTGGACCAATACCTCGCGCGGCTGGTCAAGCTGGGTGAATCGGTGGCAATCTGCGAGCAGATCGGCGACCCGGCCACCAGCAAGGGGCCGGTGGAACGCAAGGTGGTGCGCATCGTCACGCCGGGCACGCTGACCGACGCGGCACTGCTGCCGGACAAGGTCGATACCTACCTGATGGCGGTGCACCAGCAAACCACGCGCCGCGGCGTGAGCAAGACCGGGCTGGCCTGGCTCAACCTGGCTAGCGGCGAGCTGCGCCTGATGGAGTGCGAGGTGGCGCAGCTCGGCCGCGAACTGGAACGGATCCGCCCGGCGGAGCTGCTGTATGCCGATGGCATCGAGCTGCCTGCGCTGGAGTGCGCGCGCACCCGGCTGCCGGAGTGGCATTTCGACCAGGAAGCCGGCACCCGCCGCCTGCGCGAGCAGCTCGGCGTGGCCAGCCTCGATCCGTTTGGCTGTGCCGGGCTGGGCGCGGCGCTCGGCGCCGCCGGCGCGCTGCTGAACTACGCGGCTTCCACCCAGGGGCAGTCGCTGCGCCATGTGAAGGGCGTGACGGTCGAGCGCGAATCCGAATTCGTTGGGCTGGACACCGCCACGCGGCGCAACCTGGAACTGACCGAGACCCTGCGCGGCGGCGAGTCACCGACGCTGTTCTCGCTGCTGGACACCTGCGCCACCGCCATGGGCAGCCGCCTGTTGCGCCACTGGCTGCACCATCCGCTGCGCGACAGCGCCATCCCGCAGGCGCGCCAGCAGGCCATCGGCGCGCTGATCGGCCAGGGCACCGATGCGCTGCGCGCGGCGCTGCGCCGGCTGTCCGACGTGGAGCGCATTACCGCGCGCCTGGCCCTGATGAATGCGCGCCCGCGCGACCTGTCCTCGCTGCGCGACACGCTGACCGCCCTGCCCGACGTGCAGGCCTGCCTGCGCGCTGACGATGCCGCGCCGTTGCTCAACCAGACGTTGACGGAACTGGCGGTGCCCTGGGAATGCCATGCCCTGCTGGCCAGCGCGGTGGCGCCGGAGCCGGCCACCGTGGTCCGCGATGGCGGCGTGATCGCCCGTGGCTACGATGCCACGCTCGATGAGCTGCGCGATATCTCAGAGAACTGCGGGCAGTTCCTGGTCGACCTGGAAGCCCGCGAGCGCACTCGCACCGGCATCGCCAACCTGCGCGTGGAATACAACCGCGTGCATGGCTTCTACATCGAGGTGACCAACGGCCAGGCCGACAAGGTCCCCGACGACTACCGCCGCCGCCAGACGCTGAAGAACGCCGAGCGCTACATCACGCCCGAGCTCAAGGTCTTCGAGGACAAGGCCCTGTCCGCGCAAGACCGCGCGCTGGTACGCGAGAGGCAGCTGTACGACGCATTGCTCCAGCAATTGCTGCCGCATATCGGCGAGTTGCAGCGGGTGGCCGGCGCGCTGGCCCGCCTGGACGTCCTCGCGGCGCTGGCCGAGCGTGCACAGACGCTGGACTGGACCCAGCCCGAGCGCGTAGCCGAGAACGTGATCGACCTGACCCAGGGCCGCCATCCGGTCGTGGAGGGCCAGCTCGCCGCGGAATCCGTGCCGTTCATCGCCAATGATTGCCAGTTGACCGAAGCGCGCAAGCTGCTGCTGATCACCGGCCCGAACATGGGCGGTAAATCGACCTTCATGCGCCAGACCGCGCTGATCGTGCTGCTGGCTTGCGTGGGCGCCTATGTACCGGCGCGGCGCGCGGTGATCGGCCCGATCGACCGCATCTTCACCCGCATCGGCGCCGCCGACGACCTCGCGGGTGGGCGCTCCACCTTCATGGTGGAAATGACCGAGGCCGCCAGCATCCTGCACAACGCCACGCCTGCCAGCCTGGTGCTGATGGACGAGATCGGCCGCGGCACGTCGACCTTCGACGGCCTCGCGCTGGCGTGGGCGATCGCGCGCCACCTGCTGGCGCATAACCGCAGCCATACACTGTTTGCCACCCATTATTTCGAGTTGACGCAACTGCCGCAGGAGTTCACGCAGGCGGCCAATGTCCACCTGTCCGCGGTCGAGCATGGCGATGGCATCGTCTTCCTGCATGCCGTACAGGATGGGCCTGCCAGCCAGAGTTACGGCCTGCAGGTGGCGCAGCTGGCGGGCGTGCCGCAGCCGGTGATCCGCGCCGCGCGCAAGCACCTGGCCTGGCTGGAGCAACAGTCGGCGGATGCCACGCCCACGCCGCAGCTGGATCTGTTCGCCGCGCCGCCCTCGCCCCCGGACGATGACGACGACTACCTGGAACAAGGCGAAGGCAAAGACGGGACCTTTGGCAATGGCCAGCCGGTCAATGCGATTTCCGTGCAGCAGGCCGCCTTGCTAGACGCGGTGGCCGAGCTCGACCCGGACAGCCTGACGCCGCGCGATGCACTCGACGCGCTCTATCGGCTGCGTGCGCTCGCCAAGGATGCCGTAGCCACCGCATGACGCCAACCGGGATCGTGCGCCAGCGCTGGCTGCTCCTGGCCGGACTGGCCATGCTTGGCGTGTTGCTGGCGCTGCCGGGCCAGGCGGCGAACCGTGCCCGGGCTCCGGCTCCAGCTCCAGCTCCGGCTGCCGAAACGATACGCGTGGCCCTGATCGCCGACCAGCCGCAGTGGCCGGCCGCCGAAGCGGGCACCGCCCGCCTGCTCGATTTCCTGGCCGCGCGCCGGCTGGAGTTTGTCGTCCATCTGGGCGGCATCAAGGGCGATACCGAATCCTGCGGCGACACCCTGCTTTCCGCTCGCCAGCGGTTGCTCGACCAGTCGCCGCTGCCGCTCGTCTACCTGCCTGGCGAAACCGACTGGGCGGAATGCGCTCGCGCCGCCAACGGGCGCTTCGATGCGGTGGAGCGGCTGAACCGCCTGCGCGAGCTGTTCTATCCGGCCGATACCACGCTGGGCCAGCGGGTACTGCCGCTGATGCGGCAGTCCGAACAGGCTACCTTTCGCAGCTATCGGGAAAACGTGCGCTGGCACGCTGGGCGCGTCATGCTGGTGGGGTTGAACCTGCCGGGCGACAACAATCACTATCGCTCGGAAGGCGGGCGCAACGGCGAGTTCGAGGATCGCCGCGAGGCCAACCGCCAATGGCTGGCGCGCGCGTTTTCGCTGGCGCAGCAGCAGAACCTGCCCGGCATCGTGCTGCTCATGCATGCCGACCCACAGTTCGGCAACGGCTGGGAGCAGCGCGGCAAGCCCTCCCTGCTCGATGGCTTCCTGCGCCGGCGCGCGCGCGATGGCTTCCTGGAGTTCAAGCGCCAGTTGCGCGAGCTGGCCGGGCGCTACCGGGGCCAGGTCCTGCTGGTGCATACCGGCCTGGGCGGCTTCGGCATCGATACGCCACTGAAAGATGCCAGCGGCAAGACGCTGCGCAACGTCTCCCGCGTGGTGTTGCCAGGCGGCGCGCCCGGCCAGTACACCGAACTGGTGATCACGCCGGGGTCGCCGTCGCTGTTTGAGGTCACGCTCAAGGATGGCCCCGAGGCGGAATGAATAGCGTCAGCCCAACCCCGCACCACAAAGAAAAAGCCGGCGATGCCGGCTTTATTCGTGGGACCTTCCGCGAGGGCGCGCGCGCGTGGCGCACTCAGTGCAGCGTGCGGCTGCCGTCGCCTTCGTCGTCCTCATCTTCGTCGACGACTTCGATGCCCGAGGCGCCATGCGCGTGGCCGTGCTGCACTTCGTCGCCCGTGGCTTCGCGGACTTCCGCTACCTGCAGCCAGAAACGCAGCGCCATGCCGGCCAGCGGGTGGTTGCCATCCAGCACCACCTTGTCTTCGGCCACGTCGGTCACGGTGTAGATGATCGAGTCTTCGTCGTCGCCGTCTTCGGGCACGCCTTCGAATTGCATGCCGACTTCCAGCGGCTCGGGGAAACGGTCGCGCGGCTCTACCTTGACCATATCGGCGTCGTAATCGCCGAAGGCTTCCTCGGGCTCGAGCTGCAACTGGGTTTCGAAGCCGGCTTCATGGCCTTCCAGCGCTTCCTCGATCTTGGGGAACGTGCCATCATATCCGCCGTGCAAGTAAACCATCGGCTCATCCGACTCCTCGATCAGATTGCCCTGCGCATCCGACAGCTTGTACACCACGGATACCACCGTGTTCTTAGCGATTTTCAATTCTTGACTCCATGAACGATTCCGCATTATACGCGCAGGCCTTGCCCCCCGGCCCCGTCGATCCTGACGCGCCGCTCACCCTCCTGGGTGGCATGACGCCAGCTGCTTTCATGCGCGATATCTGGCACCGCAAACCCCTGCTGATTCGACAAGCCGTACCGGGAATCGTGCCGCCGGTATCGCGCGAGTCGCTTTTCCAACTGGCCGACCGCGACGACGTCGAGTCGCGCCTGGTGTCGCACTTTCGCAACCGCTGGAAGCTCGAACAAGGCCCCTTCGCCGCCGACAACCTGCCCTCCCTGAAAGCCCGTCAATGGTCGCTGCTGGTGCAGGGCGTTAACCTCCACGATAGTGCAGCCGCGGACTTGCTGGGGCAATTCCGTTTCGTCCCGGATGCGCGCCTGGACGACCTGATGGTCAGCTACGCCACCGACGGCGGCGGCGTGGGCCCGCACTTCGATTCCTACGACGTTTTTCTGTTGCAAGTATCGGGCCGGCGCCGCTGGCGCATCTCGTCCCAGACCAAGCTCGACCTGGTCCCGGACCTGCCGCTCAAGATCCTGTCGGACTTCACGGCCGAAGAAGAATGGGTGTTGGAGCCAGGCGACATGCTGTACCTGCCACCTCAGTACGCCCACGACGGCGTGGCCGACGGCGAGTGCATGACGTACTCGATCGGCTTTCGCGCACCGGCCTACCGCGAACTGGCGGGGCACTTCCTGGCCTGGCTGTCGGAAACGGTCGAGGACAACGAGGATTTGAGCGGGCGCTACGCGGATGCCGGCGAGCCGGCAACATCACATCCAGCCCAACTGCCTGCCCAGATGGTGCGGGCGGTGACCGAGAAACTGAGCGCCCTCCGTTGGTCGGGTAGCATGGTTTCGGAGTTTCTGGGCGCGCATCTCTCCGAGCCCAAGCCAAGCGTGGAGTTTGCGGAAATATCCGAAATCACGCTGAAGAAATACAACAAACTCGCCCTGGCTCATGGCGTCGTGCTTGCGCCGGGATCCATCGCGTTGTATGACCGCACGCATTTCTTTATCAATGGCGAAGCTTACGAGCCGCCCTCGGCGCTGGCGCGCTGGCTGCGCCTGCTGGCGGACCGGCGCTGCCTGAGCGCCGTGGAAGTGGCGGCCTGCGCGGACCTGCCGGATCTGATGGAGACTTTCCATCACTGGGCGCTGGAGGGCTGGCTGCAATTCGGACCTGCTTCGCTGTAATAATCCGTAACAACCAAAAACAGGAAAAGACAGCGCTACACAAGCCGGGAAAACGCGGATATAATCACCGGCTGGCTAGTACTGTGTACCACTGCATTTGTCGGCACCCGGGAGAGCCTCTATTTTGCAGTTCAAGAGCGATAATTACCGGTAATTATTCATCGCCTGTTTTTCTGTTATTAAAGTTAAAGGACGAACAATGAAGAAGTCTCTCCTGATCGCATCGCTGCTCGCCGCCGTTGCTCTCGCCGCTTGCGGCAAGAAAGAAGAAGCCGCTGCTCCGGCACCGGAAGCTTCGGCTCCGGCTGCTGCTGCTCCGGCTGAAGCATCGGCTCCGGCTGCTGCTCCCGCTGCTGACGCATCGGCTCCGGCCGCTGCCGCTGACGCTTCGGCACCGGCTGCTGACGCATCGGCTGCTGCTGCTAAGCAGTAATCGGTCTCGACCGATAAAAAAGCCGACCTTCGGGTCGGCTTTTTTACGTCTGTAGCTTTACGTCTGCAGGCTTCGCCGGCGCATTGCCCGCCGCGTCTCAGGCCCTGACCGGCTGCCAGCCCAGTCCTTCGTGCTGGTCCGCCACCAGGATTTCGTCTGACGACACGCCCAGCGCCGTGGCCAGTGCCTGGGTGGCCAGCTCCCGGGTATTGTTCTGTTGGCTCAGGTGCGCGGCCACCACGCGCTGCAGCCCCGCATGCGCCACTCGCTCCAGGATGCCGGCCGCCACTTCATTGGCAAGGTGGCCAAAATCGCCGCCAATGCGCTGCTTCAGCGAATACGGGTAGGCGGAATTGCGCAGCATCTCCCGATCGTGGTTACATTCCAGCACCAGAGCATGCACCCCCGCCAGCCGCGCGGTGACGTAAGGCGTCTCCATGCCTGCATCCGTCAGCACGCCCAGGCGGGCGTCGCCGTCACTGAGCACGAACTGCAACGGCTCACGCGCATCGTGCGGCACGGTGTATGGGAGGATGTGGAGGTTGCCGATCGCCAACGGATGGTCGGCACCACACACGCGCACGTCGGCCTTGTCCGCCCCGCGCATGTGCGAGGTGGCAAGCCAGGTGCCGTGGCTGGTATGTACCGGCAGGTCGTAACGGGAAGCAAAGGCGTAAGCCGAGCCGACATGATCGCCGTGCTCGTGGGTAACCAGCACGGCATCGAGCTGATCCGGCGTGATGCCGAGCCGCTCCAGCCGCCGCGCGGTTTCGCGAATGCCGAAGCCGCAATCGAGCAACACCCTGGTCGTGGTGGTGCCCTCTTGCGACTCGATCAACAGGGAATTGCCCTCGCTGCCGCTACCGAGGAAGGCAAAGCGCATCATGCGCCTGCCTCCCCTGGCAGCCCGGCGAGCCACCTCGCGGCAGGGCGCCGCGGGGTGGTTTGCGTGACCCGCATGCCGGTCAGCGCAGTTGCTCGTCGAGCAGCGAAAGAATGCGTTTGCCGACTTCGGTGCCTTCCGGCTGGCCCGCATCGTTCTGCACCGTCACGGTCGTGCCAGTGCCATCACCCTTCAGTGCCACGCGATACTTCTTCGCCTTCTTGCTGTCCTCGGTGCCGGTCTTGGTGAACAGCTTGGAGAAGAAACCGCGATTGTCCACGGTGTCGCGCGGGTCGACATAGCGCACGTAGTACAGGCCTTGCGCGCGGTCCCGGTCTTCCACCGTGAAATTCACGCGGTCCAGCGCCAGGCCGACCGAGCGCCAGGCGCGGTCGAACGGCTCGGACAACTGCAGTGCCTGGCTGCCATTGACCTGGGTCAGGTTAGCATTGGCGCTAGGCGCTGCACCCTTTGCGGCAGTGGCGCCCGCAGCGGCGGCTGCCGGCGAAGCGGGGTTCTTGGCCATGCGGTCGGCCTGCTCCTTCTGCACGCCCAGGCGCTGCGCGAAGCGCGAAAGGAATTCGGCCTCCAGCTCCGGATCGGAGGGGCGCGGCGTCCAGGTCGTGGTCGACTTGTCGATGCCAGTCAGTTGCTCCTGCGCACCACGGTGGCTGATGAAGACTTCCAGGTTGCCGTTCTGCGAGCGCTCCACGCGCGTGCGGAACTTGTCGCGCTCGGACGTCGAGTACAGCCCGTCGAAGACCTTGCCGATCGTGTTGCGGATGAAATCCTGCGGGATCTTGGCGCGGTTCTCGGCCCAGTCGGTTTCCATGATGCCGGTCTCGGGCGAGTCCTGCACCAGCAGGAAACCGCTCTCCTGCCAGAATTCGCGCATCGACTGCCACAGCTTGTCCGCCGGCATGCCGTTGCTGATCACCAGCCAGCGCTGGTTGCCGTCGCGCTCCATGCGGATGCCTTGCGTGGAGGGCAGCACGTTCTCGGCGCCCACCTGCTGCTGCACGACCTTGTTCGACTGGTTGTAGGTCGACAAGGTGGACGTGCCGTTCTGATCCGGCACGGAGTAGCGGCGGTCGCCTTCGATCTTGGTCAGGTCCGGCGGCACGTCCAGCGTGGAGGTGCGCTTGGCAGCGGACTTGTAGTCGATCTTGTCGGGCGCCATCGCGTCGTTGATGCTGCTGCAACCGGACAACGCGCTTGCCACAAGCACGGGCAAGACCAGGGCGGCACGGCCAACTTGCGTTGCACCGTGGCGGTTAAGCTTGAGTTTCATTGACACGCAATCCTAGTTGAGGGATGACGGCAAAACACAGTGCGATCAGCCGAGCAGGCCGGCCGCCGACAGCGCCTTGCGCACCACATCGTGGTATTCCGGTGACAGCGGAGTAAGCGGGAGGCGGATGCCACCCTGCATTCTGCCCATTTGCTGGAGCGCCCACTTGACGGGAATCGGGTTGGCCTCGACGAACATCGCCTTGTTCAGCGCAACCAGTTCCATATGGATGCGACGCGCGGTAATCGCGTCGCCCTTCAGGGCAGCCACGCACAATTCGTGCATCTTGCGCGGCGCCACGTTGGCCGTGACGGAGATATTGCCATGGCCGCCCAGCAGCATCAGGGCAATCGCCGTGGGATCATCGCCGCTGTAGATGGAGAAGCCCTGCGGCGCATCCTTGATCAGTTGCGCGGCACGGTCGATATTGCCGGTCGCTTCCTTGACGCCGATGATGCCCGGCACCTGCGCCAGGCGCAGGATGGTGTCGTGCTGCATGTCGGCCACGGTACGGCCCGGCACGTTGTACAGCACGACAGGCAGGTCCACCGCTTCCGCGATCGTGCGGAAATGGCGATACATGCCCTCCTGGGTGGGCTTGTTGTAGTAGGGCACCACCTGCAGCGACGCATCGGCGCCGACCTGCTTGGCAAACGCGGTCAGCTCGATCGCTTCCTTGGTCGAGTTGCCGCCGGTGCCGGCGATGATCGGGATGCGCTTGTCGG
This sequence comes from Cupriavidus sp. GW822-FHT02D05, assembly GCF_058802485.1. Classification (NCBI taxonomy): domain Bacteria; kingdom Pseudomonadati; phylum Pseudomonadota; class Betaproteobacteria; order Burkholderiales; family Burkholderiaceae; genus Cupriavidus; species Cupriavidus sp. GW822-FHT02D05. Next base: position 363,075 of record NZ_JBXAOE010000002.1, read on the forward strand.
CCTGCTCCACGGCGACGCGGATCAGCTCGCAATGCTCATCCACGTTCACCGTGGGCGACTCGCCGGTGGTGCCGACGATCACGATGCCATCGGTGCCCTCGGCCACGTGCCAGTCGACCAGGGCGCGCAGCGCGGGGAAATCCAGGCTGCCATCTTCCTGCATCGGCGTCACGATAGCGACGATGCTGCCGTTAATCTGTGTCATAACGTTTGAGAATTCGAGAAACGAATACCGCGATTGTACCGGATACCCAAGGCCTTCCGACCGCACCTTCGACCGGGGAAAACCCAAGGCAGTTCAACGCGTGAAGCCCAGGTCTCGCCGACCGGGCCCGCAAATAACCGGGGCCGCACTTCAGCCCGGCAAAGGATACCGCGGCGGCGCTCCGCCGCCCGTTTTGCCTATATCTTCGCGAATCGCGCAAATACGCTGCACAAAGGCAGCTTTAGGCACTTCCAGCACACCATCTTCGTAGGCAATCACCCGCAAGATGCCGTGCACGGCATCCAGCAACTCGCCCGGCTGCAACAGGAAATCCGGGTTCGAAGGCTTGCCCACGGTCTCGTTGCCAGCCGCGAAGGTTTCGTAAAGAAACACGCCACCCGGCGCCAGCGCAGCGAACAAATGCGCCCAAAGCGGCCTGTGCAGGTAGTTGGTGACCACGATCGCGTCGAAGCCCGGCTCATCCGCCAGCGGCCACGTGCCCTGCTCCAGGTCGGCCGCGCGCGTGGCGACGCCTTCGGGCAAAGCCGCCAGCGCGGCCAATGCCGCCGCATCGCGATCGACGCCCAGCACCGCATGGCCGCGGCGCACGAACCAGGTGGCGTGCCGGCCATTGCCGCAGGCCAGGTCGAGCACGCGGCCGCCCGGGCGCACCAGATGCGCCCAGCGCGCCACCCAGGGTGACGGTGCGCCCAGCGGCGCGTGGGGGATGCCCGCCGCCGTGCTCACCGGTACCCCAGGCCCATGGCGGTGCGCACGTCGCGCATCGTCTCGCGCGCCACCTGACTGGCCCGGTCGCAGCCGTGGTCGACAATGGCGCGCAGCAGCGCCGGATCGTCCATGTATTTTTGCGCCCGCTCCAGCATGGGCTGCTGCTCGCGCAGGATGCCCTCGATCACCGGCTGTTTGCATTCGATGCAGCCGATGCCAGCGCTGCGGCAGCCCTTCTCGACCCACTCGCGGGTGGGCGCGTCCGTATAGACCTGGTGCAGTTGCCACACGGGGCAACGCGCCGGGTCGCCGGCATCGGTGCGGCGCACGCGCGCCGGATCGGTCGGCATGGTACGCACCTTTTTTTCCACCGACGCCTTGTCCTCGCGCATGCGGATGGTGTTGCCATAGGACTTCGACATCTTCTGGCCGTCCAGCCCGGGCATGCGCGATGCCGCGGTCAGCAGCGCCTGCGGCTCGACCAGGATAGTCTTGCGCGAACCGCCCAGGTAGCCCAGCAGCAATTCACGGTCTTCGGCGGCCAGGCTCTGCGACTGCGCCACCAGCGCGCCGCCCTCCTCGAGCGCCTCTGCCTTGCCCTGCTCCTGATAGGCGCGGCGCAGTTCCAGATAAGCCTTGGTGCGCTTGCCGCCCAGCTTTTTGGCGGCCTCCTGCGCCTGCGCCTCGAAGTCCGGCTGGCGCCCGTACAGGTAGTTGAAGCGGCGCGCGATCTCGCGCGTGATCTCCACATGCGGCACCTGGTCCTCGCCCACCGGCACACGGCCAGCGCGGTAGATCAGGATGTCGGCGGCCTGCAGCAGCGGATAGCCGAGAAAGCCGTAGGTGGAGAGATCCTTGTCCTTGAGCTTCTCGATCTGGTCCTTGTAGGTCGGCACCCGCTCCAGCCAGCCCAGCGGCGTGCCCATCGACAGCAGCAGGAACAGCTCGGCATGCTCGGGCACGCGGCTCTGGATGAACAGTGTGGCGCGCTCGGGATCGACGCCGGCGGCGAGCCAGTCGATCAGCATCTCCCAAACGAATTCGCCGATCACCTCCGGCGATTCATAGTGCGTGGTGAGCGCGTGCCAGTCTGCCACGAAGAAGAAACAGGGATATTCGGCCTGGAGCTGGACCCAGTTCTTGAGTACGCCGTGATAGTGGCCCAGGTGCAGCGCGCCGGTAGGCCGCATGCCGGAAAGAACGCGATCGGGAAACATGTCTATCTGTATTTGTGGGAATCGGTGCAGGTACGGGTACGCGTATTCGAGGTCTGCGCCGGCATGGGCGCCGGCGCCGCGGCGCGGCTTACTGCACCAGCGCCAGGATGGGTTGCAGCATCAGCAACACCAGGCTCCTGAGCGCCCCCATCACCGGCTGCATCCACACTTTGGTGATCACGCCAGCCGCCACCAGCGCCAGCACCACGAAGATGCCATAGGGCTCGATGCGCGACACCGCATGCGCGATCCGCTGCGGCAACAACGCGGTCAGGACGCGGCCGCCGTCGAGCGGCGGCACGGGGAACAGGTTGAACGCAGCCATCACCAGGTTGACCAGCACGCCGGCCTGCGCCATCTGGGTGAAGAACGGCTCCTGCACCCTGCCCACCACCAGGCCAACCGCCACCAGCGCCCACAGGAAGGCCTGCAGCACATTGCTGCCCGGGCCCGCCAGCGCCACCCACATGCCATGCCAGCGCGGATTGCGCAGGTGGTCGAAGGCGACCGGCACCGGCTTGGCGTAGCCGAAGACAAACTGCCCGCTGGTCATGAAATAGAGCAGCAGCGGCACCGCGATGGTGCCGATGGGATCGATATGGCGCGCCGGGTTAAGGCTGACGCGGCCCATCGAGTAGGCGGTGTTGTCGCCAAACAGCTTGGCCACGTAGCCGTGCGCGGCTTCATGCAGCGTGATGGCGAACAGGACCGGCAGGGCGTAGACCGCTAGGGTCTGAATCAGAGAAGAATCCATGGGTCACTATTGTACCGGGGCTGCGGCAAAGCGACTGTTCGGTGGCAATCACAGTCCAAAACGCTCGATATCGCCGCGTCCTTGCCGCACCAGCTCGGGCTCGCCGGCGGTCAGGTCGATCACCGTGGTCGGCTGCGCGGGCGCGGCGCCGCCGCAGATCACCAGTTCCAGCAGTTTTTCCAGCCGGGCGCGGATCACCTCCGGCTCGTTGAGCGGGGCTTCGTCGCCCGGCAACTGCAAAGTAGCCGAAATCAGCGGCTCGCCCACTTCGGCCAGCAGCGCCAGCGGAATGGGATGGTCGGGCACCCGCACGCCAATGGTCTTGCGGGCGGGATGCGAAAGCCGGCGCGGCACTTCCTTGGTGGCCTCGAGGATAAAGACGTAGGGCCCGGGCGTGGCGCCCTTGAGCCAGCGGTACTGCCGGTTGTCCACCCGCGCGAAGTTGCCAAGCTCCGACAAATCGCTGCACATCAGGGTCAGATGGTGCTTGTCGTCGATCCCGCGCAAGCGGCGCAGCCGCTCTACCGCGGCCTTGTCGTCGAGCCGGCAGGCCAGCGCATAGCTGGAGTCGGTGGGCAAGGCAATCAGCCCGCCCTGCCCGATGATCTGCGCGGCCTGCTTGATCAGGCGGGATTGCGGGTTGAGCGGATGGATCTCGAAGTATTGGGACATGTGCGGGCCTGGGGCGACCGGCCGCGGGATGGGCGCAAACGCCGCGCGCATTCCAGGCCAGTTCTGCGATGGGGAGAAGCGAAGGGAGCGCATGGCGGGTTCGGGCGGGCTGGGCGCGGGGCGGCCGTTGGCCGGCGCGGCTTACCAGTCATGCCAGACCGGGGTGACCGACGACGGCAGCGGCGGCAGCGAGCCCAGCTCGATCCGTCCCTCGCCCGGCCCGTGGAAGTCCGAGCCGCGCGAGCCCAGCAGGCCATAGTGATGCGCGACATTGGCATATTGGCGGTACTGCTCCGGCGTATGGCTGCCGGTGACCACTTCGACCGCGGCCCCGCCGAGCTGCTTGAACTCGTCGAACAGCGCATCGTGCTGGAGTTGCGTGTAGTTGTAGCGGCCCGGGTGCGCCATCACAGGAATGCCGCCGGCCGCCTGGATCCAGCCCACCGCATCGGCCAGTTTGGCCCAGCGGTGCCCGACATAGCCCGGGCAGCCCTCGCCGAGGTAGTCGTCAAACACTTCGCTGATGGTCTTGCACCGCCCTTCTTCCACCAGCCAGCGCGCGAAATGGGTGCGCGAGATCAGGTCGGGATTACCGACGTGGCGCAGCGCGCCCTCATAGGCGCCCTCGATGCCGATCGCGGCCAGCGCTTCACCGATGTCCTGCGCCCTGGCGGCCCGCCCGGAGCGCGTGGCTGCCAGGCCATTGACCAGCACCTGGCTGCCGGGGTCGATCTGCAAGCCAACGATATGCACGGTCTGCCCGGCCCACGTCACCGAGATCTCCACCCCGGGCACGTAGCGCATGCCAAGCGCCTCGGCCGCGGCCCGCGCCCTGGCCTGGCCCTTGACCTCGTCATGGTCCGTCAGCGCCCAGAACGCCACGCCGCCGGCATGCGCGCGCGCGGCCACGTCCTCGGGGGACAACATGCCGTCGGACACCGTGGAATGGCAATGCAGATCTGCGTTGATTGCGTGTGAATTTTGCATGCGTCTATTCTACTCTCGCGATAATTCCGCGTTAATCCAACTTCAATCCGACTTTAATACCGCGCCAATGCGCGCCGCGTGGGCTGGCCCACACATCCGCGCCGATAGCCCTGCCGCCAACGCTGGCGTAGGCGGCGAGGCCGGCCCCGCGCGGTATAGTTGGGGCCTGACGACCCTCCTGCCGGGCGCCGCCACGCGCGCCGCCCGCCAAGCCATGCCGACCCAAACCCCTGCTTGCGCCACGCCTGATTCCCGCACCCCAACCGTCCCGGCCGACGTGATCCGCACCGATGTGCTGATCGTCGGCGCCGGCCCGGTCGGCCTGTTTGCCGCCTTCCAGGCGGGTGTGCTGGGGCTGAAGTGCGAGCTCATCGACGTGCTGGACCGCGCCGGCGGACAGTGCACCGAGCTCTACCCGGAAAAGCCGATCTACGACATCCCCGCGGTGCCGGGGTGCCTGGCACAGGACCTGGTCGACCGCCTGCTCGAGCAATGCGCGCCGTTCGCTTTTCCCATGCATTTCAACGAGCGCGCCAACGGCCTGGCCGAGGTCCCGCCCGAAGCTCACGGCACGGCCGGCCATGAGCACCCGCACCGCCTGCTGGTCACAACCGACACCGGCAAGCGCTTCGACGTGGCCGCAGTGCTGATCTGCGCCGGCGCTGGCGCTTTCGCCCCGCAACGCGTGGCGCTGCCCGAGGCCGCCGCGCTGGAAGACCTCCACCTGCACTACGCTGTGCGCGACACCGCGCGCTTCGCCGGCAAGCGCGTGGTGGTGGCCGGCGGCGGAGATTCCGCCCTGGACTGGGCGCTGGCGCTGCGCAAGACCGCGGCGCGCGTTACGTTGCTGCACCGCCGGGCAGGCTTTCGCGCGGCCGACGGTACGGTGGCCGAAATGCGCGCGGCCGTGGCCGCCGGCGAGATGGACTTCGTGGTGGGCATGCTGGGCGCGCTCAAAACCGAGGGTGGCTCCCTGGCCGGGGTCGACATTCGTACCCGGGAAGACACGATCAGCCTGCCTGCCGACGAACTCGTCGCGCTGTACGGCCTCGTCTCCGAGCCCGGCCCGATCGCCCACTGGGACCTCGACATGCGCGCCGGGCGCATCATGGTGGATACCACCACCTACGAAACGTCCCGCCGCGGCATTTTCGCCGCGGGCGACATTGCCTTCTACCCCAACAAGCAAAAGCTCATCCTCTCGGGCTTCCACGAGGCAGCCCTGGCCCTGCGGCGCGCCTATCACTATGCCTTCCCGGAAAAGGCACTGGTTCATGTGCACACCAGCAACAACGCCACGCTCAAGGAAAAGCTGACGCACGCCTGAGCGCGACAGCCTGCACGGCCCACAGCCTCAGACGCAGAAAGACTCGACCAGCCCGGCCACCACCCGCGGCTGGTCGTGATGCAGCATATGGCCGGCGTCATCGACAATGGCCTCGCGGAAATCGCGAAACGCCTTGAAGCGCTGCTTGAACTCCGCCAGCGGCTGGTCCTTTGCAATGTGGCTGAGCGTTTGCGAATTGCGTGCTTCCACGTGCAGCACCGGCGCGGTGGCCTGCGCCCAGATCGCCATCACCTCGTCGAGCCGGTACAGCACCGGATTGACCATCTTGTGCGCGGCATCGCCCAGGATCTCCCAGCGGCCTTGCGCATTGCGCGCTGACCAGTGCTCGGCCAGGAAGGCGGCGCGGTCATCGGGCAGGCGCGGATTGGTCTTCTGCAGCCGTGCCGCCACCGCCCCCACGCTGTCATAGGAGCGCAACGGCTGGCGCTCGCGCAACTCGTCGAGCCAGCGCGCATAGCGCCCGGGTGCTTGCTCGGCGCGCGTGCCGGTCATGCCAAACCCCTCCAGGTCAACCACGCGGCGCACCCGCTCGGGGCGGATGCCGGCGTAGAAGCAAGCCACGTTGGCGCCCATGCTGTGCCCCACCAGGTTCACCGGCGCGTCCGGCTGGTAGTGGTCGAGCACGGCCTCGAGATCGGCAACATAGTCGGGAAACCAGTAGGACTCGGTGCCGGGGTAGCGCGTAGGCCAGTCGGTCTGGCCAAAGCCGCGCCAGTCCGGGGCGATCACGTGCCAATCGCGTTCCAGCGCGTCCACCATGAACTGGAACGAGGCGGCCACGTCCATCCAGCCATGCAGCAGGAACAAGGTGGGCGCACCGGGCTCGCCCCAGTGGCGCACGTGCATATTGAGGCCGCGCAACGTGATAAATTCCGAGCGCGAGGTTTCTCTGATTGCCATGGTGTCTCCCCGGGTGCCTTTTCCCTGATCGTGGCGGACGCTTTCACCCGTGGCAACGGGGAAGCCTAAAAATAGAACGATCGTTCGTTTGCGGATTATAGCGGCAAGCCGGCCCGGCCCGCATCCCGAACGCAACCCAGGAGACCCAACATGGCCGCATCCGCCCTGCCAGCCAGCCGGCGCGACGACTATCCCGCGCTACACTCGCAATTCCACTGGCATGTGCCCGAGTTTTTCAACCTGGCCGACGCATGCTGCGGCCGCTGGGCGCGCGACCCGGCCACGATGGATCGCATCGCGGTTCACACCGAGCACGAGGACGGGCGCCGCGCCAGCTACAGCTACGCCTTCATCCAGGCCGAGGCCGATCGCCTCTCCCGGGCGCTGCGCACGCTGGGTGTGGCGCGGGGCGACCGCGTGGGCATCGTCATGCCGCAGCGCATCGAGACAGTAATTGCGCATATGGCGATCTACCAGCTCGGCGCCATCGCCATGCCGTTGTCGATGCTGTTCGGCCCGGAAGCCCTGGCGTACCGCCTCCAGCACAGCGAGGCGTGCGTGGCGATTGCCGACGAATCCTCAATCGACAACGTGCTGGCCGCGCGCGCGGAGTGCCCGGCTCTGGCCACGGTGATCGGCGCCGGTGCCGCCGTGGGCCGCGCGGAGCACGACTGGGATGCGCTGCTGGCGGCCGAGCTGCCGGCGTTCACCGCAGTCGTGACCAAGGCCGACGAGGCGGCGGTGCTGATCTACACCAGCGGCACCACCGGCCCGCCCAAGGGCGCCCTGATCCCGCACCGCGCGCTGATAGGCAACCTCCCCGGCTTCGTCTGTTCGCAAAACTGGTTTCCTCAGGCTGACGACGTGTTCTGGAGCCCCGCGGACTGGGCCTGGACCGGCGGGCTGTGGGACGCACTGATGCCCACGCTGTATTTCGGCAAGACCATCGTGGGCTATCAGGGCAGGTTCTCCGCCCAGACCGCCTTCGCGCTGATGGCGCGCTATCGCGTCACCAATACCTTCCTGTTTCCCACCGCGCTCAAGCAGATGATGAAAACCTGCCCCGCGCCGAGCAAGCACTACCAGTTGCACCTGCGCGCGCTGATGAGCGCGGGCGAAGCCGTGGGGGAAACCGTCTTCGCCTGGTGCCGCGACGCGCTCGGCGTGGTCGTCAACGAAATGTTCGGCCAGACCGAGATCAACTACATCGTGGGCAACTGCACCGCGCAGAACAACGATGGCCAGCCAGGCTGGCCGGCGCGCCCGGGCTCGATGGGCAGGCCCTACCCCGGCCATCGCATCGCCGTGGTCGACGACGAAGGCAGGCCCTGCGCGGCGGGCGAGGACGGCGAGGTGGCCGTGTGCAGCACCGACGCCCACGGCCATCCCGACCCCGTGTTCTTCCTCGGCTACTGGCGCAACGAGGACGCCACCGCCGGCAAGTACCTGGAGCGCGATGGCCTGCGCTGGTGCCGCACGGGCGACCTGGCGCGCATCGACGAAGACGGCTACCTGTGGTACCAGGGGCGCGCCGACGATGTCTTCAAATCCTCCGGCTACCGCATTGGCCCGACCGAGATCGAGAACTGCCTGCTCAAGCATCCCGCCGTGTCGAACTGCGCGGTGGTGCCCTCGCCGGACCCGGAGCGCGGCGCGGTGGTCAAGGCATTCATCGTGCTGGTGCCATCGATTGTGCGTTCGGCGCAGGCCGACGCCGCGCTGGTCGCCGAGCTGCAGCAGCATGTGCGCGGCCAGCTAGCGCCGTATGAATATCCCAAGATCATCGAATTCATCGCGCAGTTGCCGATGACCACCACTGGCAAGATCCAGCGGCGCGCGCTGCGCGAGATCGAAGCCCGGCGCGCCGCGCCAGCCCGCCCGTAGCACTGGCAGGCGGGTGCGGCCGCAAGGCTCGCACCCGCCCCTGTCCCTGGCGCTCAAACCCGCCCTCCAAGCCCCGCCTCCCAGCGTCCGGCCGGCACAACCTGCCGCGCCACGGACAACCGATCGCGCGCATCGATATGCGTCGCCCTCCCGACAGTCAAGTTTTCGCCGAATCTGACGTTAGCAAGGACATGCGGAGCGCATCGCTATGGCGCATCCCATTCGGCAGATCAGACCACACGTTCCAGTCGCAGGAGGGGGCATCCATGCCAGCTCATTTTTTCCGAAAAATTTATAAGATTATTCGTATAAATGCCAATCGGAACCATTCCATTTTCGCCCTTTTAACAAGGGTAATTCCTATACCCCTCAGTAGCATCAGCACGGTGGATAGCAGCACATTCCGCAACCTGACCTAACAGAGTAGTGCAAAAAAAAGGGTTGGGAAAACTCGGATTATCTTGATTGTTTTTCCCAATCTTGGGAAATAAAGTTCCCAAAGAGCACGCAGAAATTTCCCAATGTGCTTCAAGTTAATGACGAACAGGAGATCACGATGAGCACGTTTGCAAGCACCGGCCGCGCCGCCTCCCACCGCTTCGCGCTCCGGCTGCCGTTGGCCCTGGCGAGTGCTTTGCTTTCGGTATCCGCGTGGGCCGCGGATGGCGTGATCTACTTCCGGGGGGCCATCGTCGCGCCGCCCTGCAATACGCAAATCAGCACGAGCGGGACCGCCTCGGTCAATTGCCCGGCAAACGGCACCCATGCCGCGGAGTCCGCCTCCCTGCCGCTGCTGCCTGGCCGGGTCGTCCAACTGGCGGCAGCGCGCGCCTCGGTCGTGCCCGTGCAATTCACAGCAGGCCCCGGTAGCGCCGGCAAGCAGGGCTATGTCGTGGTGACGGAATACAACTGAGCGGCCTGTCCCTCGAGCCACGCCAGCTCATCCTCGTCGAAACCCGCCGCGCGGCGCGCTGCCAGGTTGAAGGGCGGCCGCAGGCGCGGTGCCTGGTAGCGCGCGGCCAGTTCGGCGTAGGTGGCGACGGGGTCCAGGCCACGGCAGGCACACAGCCAGCGGTACCAGCGGTTGCCGATGGCTACGTGACCCACCTCGTCGCGCAGGATGATGTCGATGATGGCGGCGGCCTCATGATCGCCGGCGGCTGCGAGCTTGGCGCGCACCGGCGGCGAGGCATCCAGCCCGCGCGCCTCCAGCGTGCGCGGCACCAGCGCCATGCGCGCCAGCACATCGCCGGCGGTCTTGTCCGCCATCTCCCACAGGCTGTTGTGCGCCGGAAAATCGCCGTAGCGCGCGTCCAGCGTGGCCAGGTGCTGCGCGAGCAGGCTGAAATGCAGCGCCTCCTCGTCGGCCACGCGCAGCCAGTCCAGGTAGAAGGCCGCCGGCATCGCGTCGAATCGCCAGATGGCATCCAGCGCCAGGTTGATCGCGTTGAACTCGATATGCGCGAGCGCGTGGATCAGCGCCGCGCGGCCGGCGGGCGTATGGATGGACCGCCTGCGCTCCACCCGCTGCGGCGCCACCAGTTCGGGCAGCGGCGGCCGGCCGGGCAGCGGCAACTCGGCCGCGATCGCCTCGCCGATGCCCAGGGCCTCCGGCGCCATGGCCTCGGCCGCCAGCCGCATCCGGCGCGTGGCCGCGGCCTTCTCGTGCGCGTCGCTCAGGCAGAGGATGGCAAGCGCCTGGCGGCGCAAGGACGGCGCCGCCACGCCGGATAAAGCGCCAGGCGCGGCACCGCGATCGGGGTCAGGGGCGCCAGGAGACGCGGCATCGGGTAGGTTTGCTGGCATAAGCGTAAAATCCGGTTTGCCGCCATTGTAGGGCCCGGCAGGTGACACCCTATGCCAGCAGGCCCGCCCACGACCCTTTAAAGCCCGGCGGCAAACCCCATATACCCATACGAACTTGTGCAGGAGACCCCATGGCGCTTTACCAGCTCGGCGACGTTGCCCCCACCATCGATCCGGATGCCTACGTGGCGCCGGAGGCCACCATCATCGGTAACGTGATGCTCAAGGCACGTGCCAGCGTATGGCCAGGCGTGGTGATCCGAGGCGACAACGAGCCGATCGTGGTTGGCGAGTCCAGCAATGTGCAGGAAGGCACCGTGCTCCACACCGACCCCGGCTGCCCGCTGACCATCGGCGACAAGGTCTCGATCGGCCACCAGGCCATGCTGCACGGCTGCACCGTGGGCGAAGGCTCGCTGATCGGCATCCAGGCGGTGATCCTGAACCGTGCGGTGATCGGCAAGGAGTGCCTTGTCGGCGCCGGCGCCGTGGTCACCGAAGGCAAGGTGTTCCCGGACCGCTCGCTGATCCTCGGCGCGCCGGCCAAGGTGGTGCGCGAGCTCACCGAGCAGGACGTAGCCAACCTGTATCGCAATGCCGAGACCTACGCCACCCGCCAGGCCATGTACAAGACACAACTCAAACGCATCGACTAAGCGACCAAGGCGCCGCGCCAGCGGCTCCGATTTACCGACGGATCATCGTGACTGACACCACCACCCCTGACACCCTGCAGAAATTCCTGTTCGACGCGGCCCCCGTGCGCGGCGAGCTGGTACGCATGCAGGCCACCTGGCAAGAAGTGCTGCGCCGCAACCATTACCCCACGCCGGTGCGCCGGCTGCTGGGCGAAATGATGTCGGCCGCCGCCCTGCTTTCGGCCAACCTGAAGTTCAACGGCGCGCTGGTGATGCAAGTGCACGGCGATGGCCCGGTGCGCATGCTGGTGGTGGAGTGCTTGTCCGACCTGTCGATGCGCGCAACGGCCAAGCTGGCCGAAGGCGTGACGCTGGCCGACGACGCCACGTTGGCGGATCTCGTCAACGTCAGCGGCCACGGCCGCTTCGCCATCACGCTGGACCCGCAGGACAAGCTGCCCGGGCAGCAGCCGTACCAGAGCATCGTGCCGCTGGCCGACAAGCATGGCCCGATGACATCCATGACCGCCGTGCTCGAGCACTATATGCAGACGTCCGAGCAGCTCGACACGCGGCTATGGCTGGCCGCCGACGACAAGGTCGCTGCAGGCATGCTGCTGCAAAAGCTGCCCTCCTACGGTGGCACGCTGGAAGGCCACGCCGAGCGTGAGCCCGCGCAAGTGGGCGAAACCGGCGCGCCGCTGGCGGACACAGCCCGCGCGCAGGACCTCGACACCTGGGACCGTGCCTGCCAGCTCGGCGCCACGCTGAAGGACGCCGAACTGCTGGCCGAGACGCCGGACACCTTGCTGCGCCGCCTGTTCTGGGAAGACCTGGAAGCCACCGGCCTGCGTGTGTTCGAGCCGCTGACCCCGCACTTCCAATGCTCGTGCTCGCGCGCCAAGGTGGCGGGCATGCTGCAGAACCTGGGCCGCGTGGAGATTGAAGACATCTTGGTGGAACGCGGCGAAGTGGAAATCCAATGCGATTTCTGCGGCCAGCAGTACCACTTCGACCCGGTCGATTGCGCGCAGCTGTTCACGCCGGTCCCCGTGGCTACCGGCGCCGGCGACGGCGCGGGCCAGCAGCACTGAGCGGCAACGCGCGGGACGGCGATGCGAGCGACGGTGCGAACCATGATGCGAAGCGCAACGGCAGGAACCTTTCTGCCCTGCGCCGGGGTCCAAGCGTCAGCGCCCCACCAGAGTCAGGGAATCATCATGTCCGCTTTGTCCTCTCACCCGTGCGCCACAATCAGCGCCATGCTGCTTGGCGCCGTGCTGGCCTGCGGCGGCTGCGCCCAGTTGCCGCGCGACCTCAACGGCTCGCCGCCGACGGCCCGCCTGGCGCCCAACGCCGTGCCGCCGCCTCCCGTCACCGCGGAAGACATCCAGAAGATCGGCGAGCTGAACCGCCAGGTACTGCGCGAGCAGGATGCCGCGATTGCCCGCCAGCAACAGGCGCAAGCCATGGCGCGGGCGGCAAGCTACTATGCCTATCCCTCGCCTAGCTGGAACCTGTATTACGGCGGCTGGGGCGGCGGGCACTGGGGCGGCGGAGTCGGATTCAGCAGCCCGGGATACCGGGGCTGGGGCTACGGTGGCTATCCGTACTGGTGGTAAGCAGCGGTAAGCGGCCGACGAAACTGGTGCGGCAAGCAACCAAGGACGCGAGCATGCTTCATCCATGCCGTTGCGGAGCAACGGCGGCAGACGCTACGAGATAGAAAACGGGAAAGACGCCAGTCAGTGGCGATTGAATGCCGGGGAGTTCGCCGGAGGCGGCAGCGGCGGCGTGGCGCTGACCTTGGGGGCCGGTGCCACGAACTGCACGAACACCTCGCCATCCTTGACCATGCCCAGCTCATAGCGGGCACGCTCCTCAATGGCGCCGGTGCCATCCTGCAGGTCCTTCACTTCCCCTTCCAGCTTGGCATTGCGCAGCTTGAGCGCTTGGTTGTGCGCGCTCTGTTCCTGCACCTGCTTGTCCATATCCCACACACGCAGCCAGCCGCCCTTGCCCAGCCATAGTGGATACTGGATGGCGAGCAACAGCACAAACAACAGCAACGAGATCAGGCGCATGGATTCTGGCGCTTAAGCGAAAAAAGGAAGTTGCGTCATGCGCCGGCCACGCATCGTGCGCGGCCGGCGCATGGCACGAGCTTAGCGCAGATTGTAGAACGCGCTCTTGCCCGGGTAGCTGGCGATATCACCGAGATCTTCCTCGATGCGCAGCAGCTGGTTGTACTTCGAGATACGGTCCGAACGCGACAGCGAGCCGGTCTTGATCTGGCCGGCGTTGGTGCCCACCGCGATATCGGCGATGGTGCTGTCCTCGGTCTCGCCCGAACGGTGCGAGATCACGGCCGTGTAGCCGGCGCGCTTGGCCATTTCGATGGCGGCGAAGGTTTCGGTCAGGGTGCCGATCTGGTTGATCTTGATCAGGATCGAGTTGCCGATGCCCTTTTCAATGCCTTCCTTCAGGATCTTGGTGTTGGTGACGAACAGGTCGTCGCCCACCAGCTGCACGCGCTTGCCCAGCTTGTCGGTCAGCACCTTCCAGCCGTCCCAGTCGCCTTCGCCCATGCCGTCCTCGATCGACACGATCGGGAACTTGTCGCACAGGTTGGCCAGGTAGTCGGCGAACTGGGTCGAGGTCAGCTTCAGGCCTTCGCCATCCAGGTGGTACTGGCCTTCGGCTTCGTGATAGAACTCGGTCGCCGCGCAGTCCAGCGCCAGCAGCACGTCTTCGCCAGCACGGTAGCCAGCCTTCTCGATGGCCAGCAGGATGGTGTTCAGGCACTCTTCGTTGGAAGCAAAGTTGGGGGCAAAGCCGCCCTCGTCGCCAACCGCCGTGGACATGCCCTTGTCGGACAGGATCTTCTTCAGTGCGTGGAACACTTCAGCGCCGCAACGCAGGGCTTCACGGAAGCTCGTTTGCGACACCGGCATGATCATGAATTCCTGGATGTCCAGGCTGTTGTTGGCGTGCGCGCCACCGTTGACGATGTTCATCATCGGCACCGGCATCTGCATCGCGCCCGACCCGCCGAAGTAGCGGTACAGCGGCAGGCCGGCTTCTTCGGCAGCGGCGCGGGCCACGGCCATCGACACGGCCAGCGTGGCGTTGGCGCCAAGGCGGGCCTTGTTGTCGGTGCCGTCGAGGTCGATCAGGGTGCGGTCCAAGAAGGCTTGCTCGGAAGCGTCCAGGCCCATGATGGCTTCGGAGATTTCAGTATTGATATGCTCGACCGCCTTCAGCACGCCCTTGCCGAGGTAGCGCGACTTGTCGCCGTCACGCAGCTCGATGGCTTCGCGCGAGCCGGTGGATGCGCCCGACGGCACTGCCGCGCGGCCCATCACGCCGGATTCGAGCAGGACGTCGCACTCGACCGTCGGGTTACCGCGCGAGTCGAGAACTTCGCGACCGATGATATCTACGATTGCACTCATGGATTCCTCTTGGACTGTTGATGCTTGATGACTTCTTACTACACGGGCGCCATGCCCTGGACTACCGCTGGCTACAGCTGACCGAGCTGGCTGACGCCTAAGCCTTAAGCGCCTTCCACCACGATCATGTTCATGCGCGCGGCGTGCTCGCGCGACTTGCGCGCGGCGCGGTATTCCTCGCTGTCGTGGAACGACTTTGCCGCGTCATAGCTGGGAAACTTCAGCACGACCACGCGCGTCGGGGCCCAGTCGCCCTCGAGCTTCTCGGTCTTGCCGCCGCGCACCAGTACCTCGGCGCCATGCACCTTCATGGCATGGCTGGAGAGCACTTTGTACTCTTCATACTGCTGGGGATCGGTGACATCGACGTGGGCAATGATATAGCCGCTGGCCATGGCGTATCTCCGTGTGTTCTTATGATGTTGATTCTACTTGGCTGATCATGGCCGCCCGATGACGGCCATGACCGCGGTGGCACGGCAAGCTCAGGCGCAAGCCGCCGGCCAGCCGAAATTGTCTTCCAGGAAGCCGGTGCGCTTGACCAGGGTGTCCAGGTCCTTGAGCACCGACAGCAGTTCCTTCATGCGCGACAGCGGCACGGCGTTGGGGCCGTCCGACATGGCCTTGCTCGGATCCGGATGGGTTTCCATGAACAGGCCCGCCACGCCGGTTGCCACAGCGGCGCGCGACAGCACCGGCACGAACTCGCGCTGGCCGCCCGAGCTGGTGCCCTGGCCGCCCGGCAGCTGCACCGAGTGGGTGGCGTCGAACACCACCGGCGCGCCGGTCTCGCGCATGATCGCCAGCGAGCGCATGTCCGAGACCAGGTTGTTGTAGCCGAAGGAAACGCCGCGTTCGCAGGCCATGAAGCTGTCTTCCGGCAGCCCGGCCTCGCGCGCGGCATCGCGCGCCTTGTCGATGACATTCTTCATGTCGTGCGGCGCCAGGAACTGCCCCTTCTTGATATTGACGGGGCGGCCGCTCTGCGCGCAGGCACGGATGAAGTCGGTCTGCCGGCACAGGAAGGCCGGCGTCTGCAGCACGTCGACCACGGCCGCCACCGGCTTGACCTCGTCGATCTCGTGGATGTCGGTCAGCACCGGCACGCCGATCTCGCGCTTGACGGTGGCGAGGATCTCGAGCCCCTTCTCCATGCCCAGGCCACGGAAGGTCCGGCCCGACGAGCGGTTGGCCTTGTCGAACGAGGACTTGTAGATAAAGGGAATGCCAAGCTCGCTGGTGATCGCCTTGAGCTCACCGGCCGTATCCAGCGCCATCTGCTCGGACTCGATCACGCACGGGCCGGCGATCAGGAAGAAGGGCCGGTCCAGGCCGACGTCAAATCCACAGAGTTTCATCGCTAATCTCCTGCTTGCGGTGCCGGGGCTCAGCCCGCCTTCTTCTGCTGGCTCGCCAGCGCCGCTTCCACGTAGGCCTTGAACAGCGGATGGCCATCGCGCGGGGTGGAGGTGAATTCCGGGTGGAACTGCACGCCCACGAACCACGGGTGCAGGCTTTCCGGCAATTCCATCATCTCGGGCAGGTCTTCGGTCGGCGTACGGGCCGAGATCACCATGCCCGCCTTTTCCAGCGTCGGCACGTAGTGATTGTTGACCTCGTAGCGATGGCGATGGCGCTCGTTGACTTCCGGGCCATAGATCTGGCTGGCCTTGGTCCCGGCCTTGACCGGCACGCGCTGCGCGCCAAGGCGCATGGTGCCGCCCAGGTCGGACTCGGCGGAGCGCTGCTCGACCTTGCCTTCGCGATCCACCCACTCGGTGATCAGCGCAACCACCGGATGTTCGGTTTCCAGGTTGAACTCGGTCGAGTTGGCATCGGCCATCGCCGCCACGTGGCGCGCGAATTCGATCACGGCCAGCTGCATGCCCAGGCAGATGCCCAGGTACGGCACCTTGTTCTCGCGAGCGTACTGGATCGCGCGGATCTTGCCTTCCGTGCCGCGCTTGCCGAAGCCGCCCGGGACCAGGATGGCGTCCAGCGGCTTGAGCACTTCGAGGTGACCGGATTCGAGCTCTTCCGAATCGATGTACTCGATGTTCACGCGGGTGGCGGTGTGCATGCCGGCGTGGCGCAGCGCTTCGATCAGCGACTTGTAGGATTCGGTCAGGTCGACATACTTGCCCACCATGCCGATGGTGACCTCGTGCTGCGGGTTTTCCTGGGCATTGACCAGGCGCTGCCACATGGAGAGATCGGCCGGTTTGGGATCGATACGCAGCTCCTCGCAGATCAGGCGGTCGAGGCCTTGCTCGTTGAGCATCTGCGGGATCTTGTAGATGCTGTCCACGTCCCACACCGAGATCACGGCTTCTTGCGGGATATTGGAGAACAGCGAAATCTTGGCGCGCTCTTCGTCCGGAATCGGGCGGTCGGCGCGGCACAGCAGCGCGGTCGGCGAGATGCCGATTTCACGCAGCTTCTGCACCGAGTGCTGGGTCGGCTTGGTCTTGAGCTCGCCGGCGCTGGCAATGAACGGCACCAGCGTCAGGTGCACGAAGGCGGCGTGGTTGCGGCCCATGCGCAGGCTCATCTGGCGCGCGGCTTCCAGGAAGGGCAGCGACTCGATGTCACCCACCGTGCCGCCGATCTCCACCAGCGCGACGTCCGCCTTGCCACCGTGCGACGCAGCCGCGCCGCGCTCGATGAAGGCCTGGATTTCGTTGGTGATGTGCGGGATCACCTGCACCGTCTTGCCGAGGTACTCGCCGCGGCGTTCCTTGCGGATCACCGATTCGTAGATCTGGCCCGTGGTGAAGTTGTTCGACTTGCGCATCTTGGCCGAGACGAAGCGCTCATAGTGGCCAAGATCGAGGTCGGTTTCCGCACCGTCTTCCGTGACGAACACTTCGCCATGCTGGAAGGGGCTCATCGTGCCGGGATCGACGTTGATGTAGGGATCTAGCTTGAGGAGGGTGACTTTGAGGCCGCGCGACTCGAGAATGGCCGCGAGCGAAGCAGCAGCGATGCCCTTGCCGAGAGAAGAGACGACACCACCGGTGACGAAGACGAATTTGGTCATAAACCGAGCTTGCCGGGGAAATCGGGATTATACATGAGAGGCCGCCTGCTGCAGCGCCGCATTTGCGACAAGTCGCCTTGCCCGGCAGCCGCTGAGACGCTTTCGCCGCTTCGCACTCGCGTCCGCGCCGCCGCCCGATCCTGCCCCGCCTACGGACGCGCGAAGGTGGCGCCGTCGCCCCGCATTTGCCCGACCAGATCGCGGATCAGCCCGGCGGTCTGCCCGGGACGCTCCATCGGATACAGGTGCCCGCCCTCGATAAAGCGCAGGCGCTCGCCCACCAGCTTGCGCGTGGCGCCGAGCCCGCATTGCCGCACTTCGCGCGAACGCGTGCCGGCGACAAAGCTGACCGGCACCGGCGCGCCGCGCGCCACGCGCGCGCCCAGGCTGGTGGGCAGCGTGCGGTAGATCTGGTACTCGATCTCGCGCTCGAAGCGCAGGCGGCGTTCGGCGTCGTTGCCGGTCGGCTCCGTGCCATGCATCGCATAGTCGCGCAGCACCTCCTCGTCCCACGACGCGAACACCGGCTTGGAGCGGAAATGCGCCCACACCGCCTCGGCATCCGGCCAGTGCGTGCGCCGCCGCCGGGTCGCGGCAGCCGGGCTGGGCCGCTCATCCAGGCCGAAGCGTTGACCGGCCTTGAGCAAGGCGGCGCGCCACCCGGCAATCACGGGCGAATCCAGCATCACCACGCCGCGCACCCACTGCGGGCGGCGCAGCGCGGCCATCAGCGACAGGAAACCACCCAGCGAATGCCCCACCAGCCACACCGGCTCGCGGTACTTCTGCTCGATCGAAGCCAGCAGCTCATCGACCAGGTGCGGCCACTCGCGCGTGACCGGGAATTTCGGGTCGTGGCCATAACGGTCCACGGCGCGGATCTCGAAATCGTCTTCCAGCGTTCCGAACAGCTTGCGGTAGGTACTGACCGGAAAGCCATTGGCGTGCGAAAAATGCAGAATGTCGCGCATCGGGGTATTCGCAGCGCGCCCTCAGTCCTGCGTGCCGGCACGTTCGCGCGTGGCGCGCACAGGCTGGCCCCAGCGGTCGCCCGCGCCCTGGCGCGCCAGCGGAAACTCGGCCGGCGCGTTGGCATCCCACTCCGGATCGTTGATCTCGCCGAAGACCTGGCGCAAGCGTTGCCCCCAGGTATCGCGGATCATGCGGAAGTAGGCGTTCTTCTCGTCAATGTTGACAAAGCGGGTCACGCGCAGCGAATCGCCTTCGTAGACCAGCAGGTCCAGCGGCAGGCCTACCGAGATATTCGACTTCAACGTGGAGTCCATCGAGATCAGCGCACACTTGGCTGCCTCGCCCAGCGGCAGCGTCGGCTCGACCACGCGATCGATGATGGGCTTGCCGTACTTGGCCTCGCCGATCTGAAAATAGCAGTTCTCGGGGGTGGCCTCGACGAAATTCCCGGCGGCGTACACATGGAACAGGCGCACGCGTTCGCCGCGGATCTGGCCGCCGAAGATCAGGCTCACATTGAACTCGATGCCGGCCTCGCGCAGCGCGTGGGCGTCGTGCTTGTGCACCTGGCGCACCGCGTCGCCAACGATGGCGGCCGCCTCGAACATATCGCGCGCCGTCCACAGCGAGCGCTTCTCATCGCGGCCCTCCGCCAGTATCTGGCGCACCGCCTGGCTGATCGCCAGGTTGCCCGCGGTCAGCAAGACCATCACCCGGTCGCCCGGCTCCTCGAACACGGTCATCTTGCGAGCGGTCGAGATCGCATCGACACCGGCATTAGTGCGCGAATCGGAAAGGAACACCAGCCCGGCATCCAGCCGCATGGCTACACAGTACGTCATGATCTTGTCTTGTAATGGTGCACATTCACGCCTGGCGCTTCGCCAAGTCTGTCGCCCGGGCCAAGGCCGCATTCTAGCGCCGCGCCGGTGCGCCCGGAAACGTGCGGCACGCCCGTTTTTGGTGCACGGCGCACCGCTTCATTCACTGCAACGGCGCAATGGCGATCTCGACCGCCAGCCGCTCGCCGCTGCCACCTTCGCGAATCCCGCGCACCGGTGCAGCCATGCGATAGTCACGCCCGACCGCCAGCCGGATATGGCGCGCGTCGCTCAGGCAGCCGTGGGTCACGTCGATGCTGCACCACAACTCCTTGCCGGCATCCACGCAGACATCGGCCCAGGCATGGCTAGCCAATTCCGACGCGGCCGGGTCATAGAAATAGCCGCTGACGTAGCGCGCCGGCACGCCCAGGGCCCGGCAGCATGCCACCATCACCTGCGCCTGGTCCTGGCAAACCCCGCTGCCCAGTGCGAATGCGTCGCTGGCCGAGGTGTCCACATCGGTGCTATCTGACCGGTAGCGCACCCGCCCGGCGATGCCATTGGCCAGCGCCAGCAGCGCGGGCACCGTCGCCCCCGCCGCCAGGTAGGGCGCGGCAAAACGCACCATCTCCGGCTTGGCGGCGGTCAGCGGCGTGCCGCCAAGGTAATACAGCGGCGACACACGCGCCTCGCCAGCCGGCGGCGCATCGCAAAAGAACGGCCCGTCCGCATCCATTGGCGGCGTGACATCGACCACGCCGCTGGCCTCGATCACCAGCGTATGTGCTGGCCCGGCCACAGTGAAGCTGTGCACGATATTGCCGAAACCGTCACGCGCCTCGGACAGGTTGCCGGGAACGGACAACTGCCATTCCTGCACGGCCTGCAGCGGGCCCGAGCGCGGCGCGAGCCGCAGTTCGTGCACGCTGCGCAGGACCGGCTCGGCATAACGGTAGACCGTCTTGTGGTGAATCTTGTATTTCATGATGTGGCGAGGCCGGCACAACCTCCCCACTTCATATAGGTCAGGCAGCGAGCAGCGGCACGAGGAAATCCCGGCTGATGCCGTTGCCGAGGTCGCCGATGCGCTCCAGGAAACTGGTCAGGTAAGCATGCAGCCCGACGGCGAAGATGTCGTCGATGCGCGCATATTTCAAATCGGCGTGGAGTTTACCAGCCTGGCGCTCGGTCTCCGAAGAAAGGTGGTTGCCCACCAGCGCCAGGATCGACACCACCTCGTCCATGCTGGACACCAGCGAGCGCGGCATGTCGGGACGCAGCACCAGCAGTTCGGCCACGCGCTCGGGCGTGATCACGGTGCGATACACCTTGCGGTACACCTCGAATCCCGACACCGAGCGCAGGACAGCCGCCCAGTGATAGAAATCGTTGGCGTCGCGATTGGGATCGCTATCGTCGACCGTGCTGGCCTGGAACTTCACGTCCAGAATCCGCGCGGTATTGTCGGCGCGTTCCAGGAACGTGCCCAGCCGCATGAAGTGGAAGGCATCATCCTTGAGCATGGTGCCAAACTGCACGCCACGGGCAAGGTGGGAGCGGAACTTCACCCACTCGAAGAACTGCGAAGGATCCTCGCGCAGCACGCCGTCGGCGATCATGCGCTGCACGTCGAGCCAGGTGGTGTTGATGGTCTCCCAGACCTCGGTGGTCAGCGAGCCGCGCACGGCGCGGGCGTTCTCGCGGGCCGCGCGCAGGCAGCTCATGATGGACGAGACATTGGTCATGTCGCGCACCATGAAGTCGATCACGTCGTCGCGCGTAAGCAGGCCGTACTTCTCGTCGAACACCGTGGTCAGCTCGGAGATATCGAGCATGGCCCACCAGCCTTGCTCCGCCACTTCCGCGGATTGCGGCAGCAGCGAAGTCTGGTAGTTCACGTCCAGCATGCGCGCGGTGTTCTCCGCGCGTTCGGTATAGCGCGCCATCCAGAACAGATGGTCGGCGGTGCGGCTAAGCATGGTCAGTCCCCTCGTACAGCGCTGTTCGCCCGCGCGCCGCCGGCAACGCGGCTGCCAGCGCGGGAATCACAAACAATCCTTGCGTGCGCCGCGCGTCAGCGCTCCAGCACCCAGGTGTCCTTGGTGCCCCCGCCCTGCGAGGAGTTGACCACCAGCGAGCCTTCGCGCAGCGCAACGCGGGTCAACCCGCCCGGCACCATGCGCACATCCTTGCCGGACAGCACGAACGGACGCAGGTCGATGTGGCGCGGCGCGATCCCCGACTCCACATACGTCGGGCAGGTGGAAAGCGCCAGCGTGGGCTGCGCGATGTACTGCTCGGGACGCGCGCGCACGACCTCGCGGAACGTATCGATCTCCGCGCGCGTGGCGGCAGGCCCCACCAGCATGCCGTAGCCGCCGGCCCCGTGGGTTTCCTTGACCACCAGTTCGCTCATGTGGTCCAGCACGTACTGCAGGTCGTCCGGGCGGCGGCACATGTACGTCGGCACGTTGTTGAGGATCGCTTCCTCGCCAAGGTAGAAGCGGATCATGTCGGGCACGTAGGGATAGATCGACTTGTCGTCGGCCACGCCCGTGCCAATGGCGTTGCAGATGGTGACGTTGCCCGCGCGGTAGACCGAGAGCAGCCCCGCCGCGCCCAGCGTGGAATCCGAGCGGAACACCAGCGGGTCGAGGAAGTCGTCGTCGACCCGGCGGTAGATCACGTCGATGCGCTGCGGCCCCTGGGTGGTGCGCATGTAGAGGTGCTCGTCCTGTACGAACAGGTCGCTGCCCTCGACCAGTTCCACGCCCATTTGCTGCGCCAGGAAGGCATGCTCGAAGTAGGCGGAGTTGTACATGCCGGGCGTGAGCACCACCACCGTGGGATCGGCGATGTTCTGCGGCGAGACGCCGCGCAGCATGTCGAGCAGCAGGTCGGGATAGTGCGCCACCGGCGCCACGCGATTGCGCGCGAACAGGTCCGGGAACAACCGCATCATCATCTTGCGGTTCTCCAGCATGTAGGACACGCCGGAGGGCACGCGCAGGTTGTCTTCCAGCACGTAGAACTCGCCCTCGCCAGCGCGCACTACATCGATGCCCGCCACATGGGCGTAGATATCACGGGGCACGTCGATGCCGAGCATCTCGGGGCGGTACTGCGCGTTGTTGTAGATCTGGTCTGGCGGGATCACACCGGCGCGGATGATGTCCTGCCCGTGATAGATATCGTGGATGAAGCGGTTCAGCGCCGACACCCGCTGGCGCAGGCCGCGCTCGAGCGTTGCCCACTCGCTGGCGGGGAAGATGCGGGGAATGACATCGAACGGGATGGTTCGTTCGGTGCCGCTGTTGGACTCGTCTTTTTCACCGTAAACGGCAAACGTGATGCCCACGCGCCGGAAGATGAGATCCGCTTCGGCGCGCTTGTTGTCCATGGTGCCTTCGGACTGGCGCGCCAACCAATCCGCGAACTGCTTGTAATGCCCCCGCACGGCACCTGCCGGCAGGGACTCGCCCGCGTGGATTGCTGCTGCCACGCCATCTTGCCAATCGAGCATCTCGTCGAAAAACCGCGCCGCCATGATGGCCGTTCCCCCATGATTTGGGTGCCGCCCAAACTGCCGGCTATCCCGTTTTGATTGGCTTGTTGTTCCCGGCACAGCACCTTGAGATCACCACCCGAGGCCCGGCGGCTTGGCCGCGGACCATCTCGTCATGCTTCGAAGTGCTGTCCCTATAGGATACCTATGACCACGAAAGCCGCAAGCGGCAGGCATTCGCGCCATCAAACATGGATAAGCAAGATGTCTGCCAGCCTTCGCTTCGGGCCAGCCTTGGCATCGGTTCAGCGGGCGATCGCCGCGCTTTTTTCTGCCTGCACTCCGGCCAGGATGCGCTGCACCAGCGCCTCCGGCGTCTGGCGGATATCGAGCACCAGGGCGTCGCGCGGCTCCTCCAGGGTCTCGAACTGGCTCTGCAGCAGGGCGGGATTGAAGAAGTGGTCGCTGCGCTCGGCCAGGCGGCCGCCAATGACCGTAGCATCGCCCTTCATGTAGACAAAGGTCACGCCGCCATCGGCGGGCGTCAGGCGGTCGCGGTAGGTTTGCCGCAGCGCGGAACAGGTAAAGACGTGGGTGCGCCCCTCGGCGCGGGCCGCATCGATCGCCGCGCGCATCGCGGCCAGCCAGGGCCAGCGGTCGTCGTCGGTCAACGCGATGCCATTGTGCATCTTCGCCTTGTTGGCGGCGCTGTGGAATTCATCGGCATCGTGGAAGCCGCATTGCAAGGTCTTGGCCAGCAACTGGCCGACCGTGGTCTTTCCGCTGCCGGAAACGCCCATCAGGATGTAGATCATGTCTGCTCCAATGATCATGTTCGGATGGTTTTCCCATCCTTGTCGGTAGTCCCCGCGCCGGCGGCCGGTCGGCTCCGCAAGCGTTCAGCCATGAAGCCATGATAGGACCCGCATGGGCCGGCTCGGGGTCGTCTCCGCCAGCCATCGGCTGCCGGGGACACAAATGACACAAATTTAAGGGGCGCTGCCTATTGTGCGACGGCCGCGCCCGTTTGGACAGCGCCGGGCGCGTCGGCCTCGGAGAGGTCCAGCGCGCTGCCGCCCTCCTCCGCGATCCGCGCGTTGCGGCGGAACAGCCCGAACAGGCCCCGGCCGACGCTGAAATTCGTAAAGGCGTCGTCCGGCAGCACGGCTGAAGCACGCGTGGCCAGGTCGCCGTCGCCATTCGCGGCGCCAAGCCATTCCAGCGTGCCTGCCACGGCGTCCACGCGGATCCGGTCGCCGTCACGCACGCGCGCCAGCGGGCCGCCGGCAAGTGCCTCAGGCCCCACATGAATGACCGCCGGCACCTTGCCAGAAGCGCCGGACATGCGGCCATCGGTCACCAGCGCAACCTTGTAGCCGGCGTCCTGCAGCGAGCCCAGCACCGGGGTGAGACGGTGCAGTTCTGGCATGCCGTTGGCGTTGGGTCCCTGGAAACGCACGACCGCGATCATGTCGCCCGTGAACTCGCCGGCTTCGAACGCGGCTTGCAATTGCTCTTGCGAGTCGAAGACGCGTGCCGGTGCTTCGATCACCCGATGCTCATCCGCCACCGCCGACACCTTGATCATGCCGCGGCCAAGATTGCCTTGCAGCAGGCGCAAGCCGCCCTCGGTGGAGAACGGCTCGGCCGCAGTGGCCAGCACCGTGGCATCACCGCTGACGGCGGCGCCGTCGCGCCACTGCAGCACGCCGTCGATCATCACGGGCTCTTGCGTGTAACGGGCCAGGCCACGCCCGGCCACGGTTTCCACGTCCTCGTGCAGCAACCCGGCGCTGAGCAGCTGGCGAATCACGTAGGCCACGCCGCCCGCGGCGTGGAAGTGATTCACGTCGGCCGAGCCGTTGGGGTAGACACGCGCCAGCAGCGGCGTGATGCGCGAGAGGCGGTCGAAATCATCCCAGTCGATGAGGATGCCCGCCGCGCGCGCCATCGCCACCAGGTGGATGGTGTGGTTGGTCGAGCCACCCGTGGCCAGCAGGCCGACCACGGCATTGATCACCGCGCGCTCGTCGACGATGCGCGCCAGAGGCAGGTAGTCGCCGCCCCGCGCCGTCAGGGCCAGCGCGCGTTGCGCGGCGGCGGCGGTGAGCGCGTCGCGCAGGCCGCTGTCGGGATGCACGAAGGCCGCGCCCGGCATATGCAGGCCCATGATTTCCATCAGGAACTGGTTGCTGTTGGCGGTGCCGTAGAAGGTGCATGTGCCGGCGCCGTGATAGGCCTCGCACTCAGCCTCCAGCAAGGCTTCGCGGCCAACCTGGCCGGTTGCGTATAGCTGGCGCACGCGCGCCTTTTCCTTGTTGGACAAGCCCGTCGACATCGGCCCGGCCGGCACGAACACCACCGGCAAGTGGCCGAACTGCAGCGCGCCCATCAGCAGGCCCGGCACGATCTTGTCGCACACGCCCAGCATGACCGCGGCATCGAAGGTGTTGTGCGACAGCGAGACCGCCGTGGCCATCGCAATGGCATCGCGCGAAAACAGCGACAGTTCCATGCCGGCATTGCCCTGCGTGATGCCATCGCACATCGCCGGCACGCCGCCCGCCACCTGCGCCACGGCGCCAACGGCACGCGCGGCCTCCCGGATCACGCCGGGATAACGTTCGTACGGCTGGTGGGCCGACAGCATGTCGTTGTACGCGGTAACGATGCCGAGGTTGGCAGCATGCTCGACCCGCAGCTTGAGCTTGTCGTGCGTGGGCAGCGCGGCCAGGCCGTGCGCGAGGTTGGCGCAGGACAGCCCGCGCAAGGGGCCCAGCTCCTGCTGGGCGCGTTCGCAACGCGCGAGATAGGCGGCGCGGCTGCGCTGGCTGCGCGCGATCACGCGCTCGGTGACGGCGTGGACTTCGGCGTGGAGGGCTTTTGACATTGGGGGGAGTTCCTGGTCGTGATGCCTGATCGTATCCGGGAGGACTGGGGGGACTTGCGGTCGCTATTGTTTGTAGATTTTCTACATTATATCGAAAGCCAATTTGAAAACACCATGCGCGCACATCACAAAGCGCTTTATTCATGGCATATTTAGCGCACATAGGTGAAATCCCTACCCGGTAGTCACGCTGAAGCCGCGATGACCCCGCCCCTGATTATGTAGAATATCTACATGCCGCTCGATCCGTCGAGCCACGGATTCCGGGGCCAAAGCCAGAACAACTCCCCGGCACAGACAGCCCATCCCTGCCCTACCATGCGCGACCGAATTCTTGCCGTCTACGACACGCTTCGCCCCTCCGAACGCCGCCTTGCCGACTATGTCGCCCGCCACGGCGCCAGCGTGATCCGCTTGTCGATGCCCGAGCTGGCCGAGCGCGCAGGCGTATCCCAGCCCACCATTGCGCGCTTTTGCGCGGCGCTGGGCTACGACGGCTTTCGCGAGTTCAAGCTCCAGTTCGCCCAGAACGTGGGCGGCGGCACACCCTTCGTGCACCAGGACGTCAAAGCCGAGGACCGCCCCGCCGATATCGCTGGCAAGGTGTTCGACCGCACCATCGCCACCCTGATGACCGTGCGCAACGCATTGTCGGCAGACCAGATCGAACATGGCATCCAGCTGCTCGCCGCAGCCAGGCGCATCGAGTTCTATGGCTGCGGCAACTCGGGCATCGTCGCCCTGGATATCCAGCACAAGTTCTTCCGCCTCGGCATGCCGACCGTTGCCTACTCGGACTCGCACGTCTTCAGCATGTCGGCGGCGCTGCTCGGACCCGGCGACGTGGCCGTGCTGGTCTCCAACAGCGGGCGCACGTGGGACATGCTGGCCGCCGCCACGCTCGCCCGCGCCAGCGGTGCCAGCGTGCTGGCGCTGACCCACAGCGGCTCGCCGCTGGCCGCGCTGGCGGACGTCTGCGTGTTCTCGGACGTGGAGGAAGACAGCGAGGTCTACACGCCGATGACCTCGCGCATCTGCCACCTGGTGCTGGGCGACGTGCTGGCAGCGGGCGTCGCCCTTGAGCGCGCCGACACCGTCTCCGCCGGCCTGCAGCGCGCCAAGGCGCACCTGCGCGAGCGCCGCATCGCGCAGGCCGAGCCCGCGCATCTCAGCGAGGCGCAGGCGGCGCCGCGCGCCAGTAGCGCCGCGCGTGCTGGCGGTAGGCCTGCAGCGCGTAAGACTCGCCGCGCGTCGTAAGCTGGACCGCGCCGGTCTCGTCGCTGCGATAGCGGGCGATCTCGTGCGAACCGTAGCGGTCCCAGATCTCGGGCCGGGGATGCCGGTGGCGGTTGCGGTAGCCCACCTGGAACAGCGCGACCTCCGGTGCCACCACGGCCAGGAACGCGCCGCTCGATGAGGTGTTGCTGCCGTGATGCGGCACCTGCAGGAAATCCGCGCGCAAGTCTTGCGTCGACAGGCGTGCCAGCAGCGCCGCCTCGTCACGCCGGCCGATATCGCCGGTCAGCAGCAGGCTGCGCGCGCTGCCCGCCACCTTGAGCACGCAACTGCGCGCATTGCTGTCGATGGCGGCATTCTGCGCGATGCCCGGCAAGGGATGCAGCATGGCAAAGCGCACGCCATCCCACTCCCACTGCTGCCCCGCCTCGCAGGGCTGCGCTTCCAGGTGCGCAGCGCTCGCCGGCGGTACCAGCAGCCGATGTCCCGCCGGCGCGCCAGATAGCAGGCTGTCCACCGGCAGCGCCGCCATGATGTCGCGCGCACCGCCAGCATGATCCGCGTCTTCATGGCTGATCACCAGCGTGTCCAGCCTGCGCACCCCAGCGCCGCGCAAGAACGGCACGATATCCCGCGCGCCGGCGCTGTTGCCCAATTCGCCACGCGCGGCACCCCAGCCGTAAGCCGGCCCGGCATCGTAGAGCAGCACGCGCGAGCGCGTTTCCACCAGTACCGCCGTGCCTTGCCCGATATCGATCGCGGTGGCGCGAAACTCCCCGTGCGCCACCGGCTGCCGCCCCGCCAGCACCATCGGCAACAGCAGTACCACGCCATGCAGGCGCGCGCGCAAGCCACAGGGCACGGGGGCCAGCAACAGCAGCGAGCCGAGCACCGCCAGCGCCAGCGCCGCCGGCCCGGCGCGCGCGGCCTGCCACACCGCCCACGGCGGCGCCGACAGCCACTCCAGGCCCAGCACCAGCCAGTGCAGCAGCAGATGCGCAGGGCTGAGCAGCCAGCCCGCCAGCGGCGCGGGCACCGCCGCCGCCAGCAAGGCCATCGGCGTCACCAGCAGGCTGACCAGCGGGATCGCCGCCGCATTGGCCAGCGGCGAAATCACCGAGACCTGCTGGAACAGCAGCAAGGTCAGCGGCACCAGCCCGATCGTGACGGACCATTGCGTGCGCGCCGCCTGCGCAAGGCTGGCGCGAACACGCTGCCAACGCGTCAGCGCGGACTGATTGGCGGGTTGCGCCGCGGCCAGGAAGATCACGCCCACCGCGCCGAACGAAAGCCAGAACCCGGGCGACAGCACAGCCCAGGGGTCGAGCCCGATCGCCACGAACGCCGCCCAGGCCAGCACCAGCGAGGCCGGCGGCGTGCGCCCGCTCCAGAGTGCCAGCGCCGCCACCACCAGCATCGACACGGTGCGCAGCGCCGGCACCTGCATGCCCGCCAGCAGGCCGTAGACGAGGGCTGCAATCACCGCGCCCACCAGCGCGGCGCGCCGCGCCGGCCACCACAGCGGCAAGGGCCGCGGCAGCCATCGCCCGAGCCCGAACGAATGCCGCCACAGCCAATGGACGAAGCTGGAGAACAGGCCGGAAATCATGGTGATATGCAGGCCGGAAATGCTGATCAGGTGGCCGATGCCGGTGCGTGTGAACAAGATCCAGTCCCGCTGCTGGATGCCGTGCTGATCGCCAACCACCAGGGCCGCCAGCACCGGAGCGAAGCGGGCATCGGCTGGCAGGCTTTGCAAGACGTGATCGCGCACCTGCGCCCGCCATCGCGCGATCCGCCACGCGAGCCGTTCGCCGACAGCGTCCTGCGGCTCGCCGATGGCATCGCGCACGTAGCCAGTGGCGCCAAGCGCGGCCGCCATCAGCCAGAATTCGTAATCGAAGCCATGCGGATTGGCCAGGCCATGGGGCTGCCGCAAGCGCACGGTGAAGACGTAGCGCTCGCCCGGGCGCAAGCCGGCCGGGGCATCGTCCCAGCCCAGCAAGACGCGGGGCGGCATGCCCGCCGCATCGTCGAGCGCGAACACGAAGCGCTGGCCGCGCGCGGCCTGCGCCGGCAGCCCGGCCACCACGCCACTCACCTGCAGGTCGACCCCTTCCAGCCCAGGCGCCAGCCGCTCTGCCAGACGAGCCTCGGCGCGCCACGCCGAACAGCCGAAACCAGCCAGCAGCGACAATACGATCCAGGCCACCCGCGCCCAGCCAGGCCGGCGCGTGCGCAGGCACAGCGCGAGCGCGGCCGCCAGCAGCCCGGCAGCCGCCAACACCCACGCCGCGCCGCCACGCGGCAGCGAGCCTTGTTGCTGCAGCCACCAGCAGCCCGCTACGAAGGCGAGCAAGAACAGACGCATGCGGACTCCCCCAACGGGCAGATGGGATATCGGATGCGTCTGCTTATACGGCCGTTACCGGCCGCCAGACTCGTCAGGATGAAACGGATTGGTTGCCGATTGTTTCGGCCGGGGCCAATGCAGGCAATGCCGGGGGAAACATGGTTGACGCGAACGCGCCCAGCCGCGGCAAGGCCGCCACGGAGTTGCGCCACATCGCCTGCGCCAGCGGCGCGGCATCCAGCCCGCGCAACTCGCCCAGCACGCGCGCCACGCCGGCCACTTCGGCAGGCGTGTTGCGCGCCTTGTGCTGCTCGCCGAACTGGTCGTCGGACAGCCAGGCGGGCGCGATGTCGGGTGCGTCGGTTTCCAGCACGATGGCGTCGAGCGGCAGCTCCGCCGCCAGGCGCCGGATCTGGTTGGCGCGGCTGAAGGTCAGGTTGCCGCCGAAGCCCAGCTTGAGGCCCTGGTCGATAAATCCCCGCGCCTGCTGCACGCTGCCGTTGAAAGCATGGGCAATACCCTGGCGCACGCCGATGCGGCGCAACTGGGCCGCCACCTGGTCCTGCGACTTGCGCACATGCAGCAGCACCGGCAAGTCCAGCTCGCGCGCAATCTTGAGTTGCTCGGCATAGATCCAGGCCTGGTGCGCGGCATCAAGGCCGGGCACGAAGAAATCGAGCCCGATCTCGCCGATGCCAACGAAGCGCGGATCGGCCAGCGAGGCTTGCGCCTCGTTGCGCAACGCATCGAGGTCGGCCTGCCCCGCACCCGGCGTGCACAGCGGATGGATCCCCAACGCGTAGACGCAGCTAGCGTGGCGATGCGCCAGCGCCCGCACCGCGGCAAAATTCGACACGGCCACCGCCGGCAGCACGATGCCCGTCACCCCCGCCGTGGCAGCGGCGGCGGCAACGGTGTCACGGTCGGCATCGAATTCGCCGGCGTCGAGGTGGCAATGCGTATCGATCCACATGGCGGGTTCCGCTGGTTCAGCGCTCGCGGTGGATATGCCCATCGCGCAATCGCAGCACGCGATCGCAGCGGCTGGCCAGGTCGAGGTCGTGGGTCACGATCACAAAACTGGTGCCCAGCGTGCGCGACAGTTCCAGCATCAGGTCGTAGACGCCGCCCGCGGTATGGTCGTCCAGGTTGCCGGTGGGCTCGTCGGCCAGCACGCAGGCCGGGCCGCCCACCAGCGCGCGGGCGATCGCCACCCGCTGGCGCTCGCCGCCGGACAGCTCGCCGGGCCGGTGCTGCGCCCGGTCGCCCAGGCCCACGCGCTCCAGCACCGTCATCGCCGCCGCGCGCGCCTCGGGCTGGCGCAGCCCGCGGATGCGCATCGGCATCGCCACGTTATCCAGCGCGGTGAACTCGGGCAGCAGGTGGTGGAACTGGTAGATGAAGCCCAGCTCGCGGTTGCGCACGATATTGCGCTCGCTCTCGCGCAGCGCGGTGAAAGGCCGGCCCTTCAAGGCGACCCGCCCGCTGTCGGGGTTGTCGAGCCCGCCCAGCACATGCAGCAGCGTGCTCTTGCCGGAACCGGAAGCGCCCACGATGGCGACTTTCTCGCCCGCATCCACCCGGACATCCACGCCCTTGAGCACGGTCACGTCCAGGCCGCCCTGGCGGAAACGCTTGGTCAGGCCCTCGGCCAGCAGCACCGGCATATCCGAGCCGGCCTTGCCAGCGGCGTCTGCGGCATTGCCGGCCGGTGCGGCGTGCATCAGGGTTTCACTCATAGCGCAGCGCCTCCGCCGGGTTGACGCGGGCAGCACGCCAGCTTGGGTAGAGCGTGGCCAGGATGGACAGCACAAAGGAGACG
Source organism: Cupriavidus sp. GW822-FHT02D05 (assembly GCF_058802485.1). NCBI lineage: Bacteria > Pseudomonadati > Pseudomonadota > Betaproteobacteria > Burkholderiales > Burkholderiaceae > Cupriavidus > Cupriavidus sp. GW822-FHT02D05. Next base: position 394,312 of record NZ_JBXAOE010000002.1, read on the forward strand.
ATACCGATGGTCGCAATGTCGTTCACGCGGGGATCCGAGGGCAGTTCGCTGATGAAATAGATGTCGCGCGGCAGGAACTGCACATGCAGCAGCTGTTCGATAAAGGGCACGATCACATCGATGTTGAAGGCGATCAAGGCGCCGCCGGCAACCCCCGCCAGCGTGCCGATAAAGCCGATGGCAACGCCCTGCACGATAAAGATCTTGGTGATCGAGCTCGGCTGGGCGCCCATGGTGCGCAGGATGGCGATGTCAGCCTGCTTGTCCGTCACGGTCATGACCAGCGTGGACACCAGGTTGAAGGCCGCCACCGCGATGATCAGCGTCAGGATGATGAACATCATGCGCTTCTCGGTCTGCACCGCGGCAAACCAGTTGCGGTTCTGCTTGGACCAGTCCCGCAGGTAAAGCTCGCCCGAGAGCGTGCCGGCCAGTTCGTCGGCCACCTGGGGGGCGCGCTGCATGTCCGTCAGTTTCAAACGCACGCCGGTGGGCCCGGCGAGGCGGAACATGGCTTCGGCGTCGCGGATATTGATCAGCGCCAGCGCGTTGTCGAACTCGAAATGGCCGGACGAAAACACGCCCACCACCGTGAACTGCTTGAGCCTCGGCAACACGCCGGCCGGCGTGATGGTGCCCTGCGGCACCACCAGCGTGACCTTGTCGCCCACCTGCACGCCCATCGCGTTGGCCAGCTCATTGCCCAGGGCGATGCCGAACTCGCCCGGAAGCAGGCGCTCCATGCTGCCGCCCCGGAACTGCTTGCCGATATCGGAAACCTTGGGTTCTTCCGAAGGCTCGACCCCACGCAGCAGCACGCCGCGCACGGCGTCCTCGCGAGTCAGCATGGCCTGCGCGGCCACATAGGGCGCAGCACCGATCACTTCCTTGTTGCGCATCGCCTCGGCGGCGGTCTTCTGCCAGTCGGGCAGCGCCCCGGGGCCGACCACCTCGATGTGCGACAGCACGGAGAGCATGCGATCCCGCACTTCTTTCTGGAAACCGTTCATCACCGACAGCACCACGATCAGCGCCGCCACGCCCAGCGCAATGCCGAGCATGGAAATCATCGAGATAAAGGAAATAAAGGTGTTGCGGCTGGCGCGCTTGCTTGCGCGGGTGTATCGCCAACCGATCTGCCACTCGTAAGGAAAGTTCAAGAGGGTTCCTGTTGTTAAGGAGAAACGCCGGCGCCACACCGCCGACGCCGCTGATGACTTGCTGGCCGCACACCCGGGGCGCCGCTCGCGCCACTGTCGCAACCGGGCCGGGGACGATATTTCCGCCGCCAGCCAGCCGCAAGTTTACAATCTCGGCACCATGATGACGCACCTGACCCTGATTGTGCCCTTTTCTGTCCCGCCCGGCGCCGCGATCGACGCCGACGGTGGGGGTAACGACGCCATGCTCGAAGCCTTGCTGCGGCAGTTGGAGTTGCCGGCGCTGGGAAAGTTGCTCACGCGCGCCAGCCCCGGCCCGCGCGAGCGGCACGACGACCCCTTCCTGCGCGCGCTGCCGCATGAGCGCTGGCTGGCCGGGCGCGCCGGGCTCGACACGGCCCGTGTGCCCAGCGCCCCGTACATGCGCCTGGCCGACACGACCGCCGCCGGCAACGGTGCCACGGCGGACGATGGCCAGGCCTGGGCCTGCCTGCAGCCGGTGCATATCCATGCCGCGCGCGACCACCTGGTGCTGATCGACCCGGCTCAGCTGCATATCCGGGCCGAGGAGTCCGCCGCCCTGCACGCCGCAGTGGCGGCGCTGCTGCAGGAATCCGGCATTGTGCTTGAAACACCGCACCCGGCGCGCTGGTACATCCCGCAAGCCGTGTTCGGGCCACTTGTGGCCGCCAGCCCGCTGCGGGCCACCGGCCGCAATATCGATGTGTGGATGCAGGCCGGCGAGCGCGCCCGCGACTGGCGCCGGATCCAGAACGAAATCCAGATGACCTGGTACGACCATCCGGTGAACCAGGCCAGGGAAGCTGCGGGAGAGTTCTCCGTCAATTCGGTCTGGCTCCACGGCGGCGGCACCCTGCAGCCGGTGCCGCGCCTGGCAGACACGGTACTGACCGGCGACGCCTTCCTGCGCGGCGTGGCGCTGGCCGGCGGCGCGGCATGCCAGCCCCAGCCCCCGTGCTTCAAGGCAATCCAGGCGATGCAGGGCAGCGCCATGGTACTGCTGGACGACGCCATCGAGTCCCATATCGCCCAGGACTGGGGCCTGTGGATCGAGCGCATGCACACGCTCGACGCCGAATGGTTCGCGCCCGCCCTGGCCGCCCTCGAAGCCGGGCAGTTGCAGGCGGTCACGCTCATGCTGTCCGGCGACAACCACTACGCCGAGTTCACCGTGCGCCGCGCCGACCTGCGCAAGTTCTGGCGCGGCCTGGGCCAGCGCGGCGACTGGCGCGCGCTGCTGTCCGACCTCGCCTATGCCGCCTGATCCCCTGGTTTTCCGCAAGACCCCGCAATGACAAAAATCGCTGTTCGCTCTTTTTCCACCGAGCACGCTGGCAAGCTGGCCGGGTTCGGCCTGCATCCCACGCTGGCGCGCATCCTCTCGGCACGCGGCGTGCGCGAGCCGGCCGAGCTCGCCACCGAGCTGCCCGGCCTGGTGCCGCCGGCGGCCATGAAAGGCATCGACCACGCGGCCACCTACCTTGCCGACGCCATCGCCGCGGGCCGGCGCCTGCTGATCGTGGCGGACTATGACTGCGACGGCGCCACCGCCTGCGCGGTGGGCGTGCGCGGTTTGCGCATGCTGGGGGCGCGCATCGACTACATCGTGCCCAACCGCTTCGAGTACGGCTACGGCCTGACCCCGGAGATCGTGGCCCTGGCCGCCAAGCAGCAGCCTGATGTGATCGTGACGGTGGACAACGGCATCGCCAGCGTCGACGGCGTGGCGGCGGCCAATGCGCTCGGCATCGACGTGGTGGTGACCGACCACCACTTGCCCGGCGACCAGTTGCCCGACGCGGCAGTGATCGTCAACCCCAACCAGCCCGGCTGCGAGTTCCCCAGCAAGAACCTGGCGGGCGTGGGCGTGATGTTCTACGTGCTGCTGGCCTTGCGTGCCGAACTGCGCCGCCGCGGCGTGTTCGACGCGCAGACCCAGCCGCGCCTGGACACCCTGCTGGACCTGGTTGCGCTAGGCACGGTCGCCGACGTGGTCAAGCTCGACAGCAACAACCGCATCCTGGTGGCACAGGGCCTGAAGCGCATGCGCGCCGGCCGCATGCACGCCGGCGTGGCAGCCCTCTTCCGCGCCGCCGGGCGCGAGGCCACGCGCGCCAACACCTTCGACCTGGGCTTTGGCGTGGGCCCGCGCCTGAACGCCGCAGGGCGGCTGGCCGACATGTCGCTCGGCATCGAATGCCTGCTGACCGACGACGCCAACCGCGCCTGGGAGATCGCCCAGGAACTCGACGGCATGAACCGCGAGCGGCGCGATATCGAAGCTGGCATGCAGCAAGAAGCCTTGCAGATCCTGGAAGGCCCGCTGGGCGCGCTGGACCCGGCCGCGCGCTTTACCGTCAGCGTGTTCAACGACACCTGGCACCAGGGCGTGATTGGCATCGTGGCCTCGCGGCTTAAGGAAAAATACCACCGCCCCACCATCACATTCGCCCCGGGCGACGAAGACACGATCAAGGGATCGGGCCGCTCCATCCCGGGCTTTCACCTGCGCGATGCGCTGGACCTGGTGTCCAAGCGCCATCCCGGCCTGCTGAAGAAGTTTGGCGGCCACGCCATGGCGGCCGGCCTGACCCTCAGCGCCGACAGCTTCGGGCTGTTCATGGAAGCGTTCGAGGCGGTGGGGCGCGAATGGCTGAGCGACGAGCAGCTGGCGCGGGTGATCGAGACCGATGGCGACATCGAGGATGCCTGCTTCAGCCCGGAATTCGTCTCGCTGCTGGAGCAGCAGGTCTGGGGCCAGGGCTTCCCGGCGCCCACCTTCTGCGGCGAGTTCGACGTGCTGCGCCAGAGCGTGCTCAAGGGCAAGCATCTGAAGCTGCAGCTAGGGCGCGGCAGCCAGCGCTTCGACGCGATCTGGTTCAACCATGCGGAGTCGCTGGGCGCCAGCGCGCTGGTGGCCTACCGGCTCGACAACAACACCTTCAACGGCATCACGCGGGTGCAGATGGTGATCGAGCACGCGCAGTAGCGCGCCTGGCTGGCGGGTGGCTTAGCCGCGCGACGGCAGCAGCCCCGCCGGATCCACCGGCTTGCCGTTGTTGCGTACCTCGAAATGCAGCTCGCTGTCGGCCGTGCCCATGCGCCCGACCTCCTGTCCGTTGGCTACCTGCGCGCCCTCGCTGACCGAGGGCTTGTCCAGGTTGCCATACACCGTCAGCCAGTTGTCGTCGTGCTTGATGATCACCAGCATGCCATAGCCGCGCAGCTCGCCAACGTGGATGGCCTTGCCGGCGGCGGCCGCGCGCACCACGCTGCCGGGCGCCGTGTTGATACGCAGGCCCTTGCTGGCAGGTGGCCCGTAGCCGGCGGTCACGCGGCCGTCGGCCGGCCATTGCAGGCGGATGCTGGTGGCGGGCGCGCGCGACGGCGCGCTGTTGTCCACCCGCGGGGTGTCCCCGACCGCCACCGGGCCGTTGCCAGCAGCCGTGCCGGCGCTGGCGCCAGCCGGCGGGCGGACCCGCAGCAGTTGCCCAACTTCAATCCGGTCCGCGCTGGGCAGCTGGTTCCAGCGCACCAGGTCGCGCACCGAGCGCTTGTGCCGCCGGGCCACGGTGTACAAGGTATCGCCGCTCTGCACCCGGTAGTAGCCATCCGGCGCGGGTTCGCTGGCCAGGGTGCCGCAGCCGGCGGCCAGGCACGCCGCAGCAGCGGCGGCCAGCAGGCCAAGCGCGCGGCGCCGCGCGTTCGTCTTGTCGTGGTTGCTTTGCTTCATCACGTACTTATCGTCCCTCCCTGTCCTTAACTTGAAGCCTGCCGGGTGGCCGGCCTTGGGCCGACGGCGCGTTCGAGTCTGCCATGACGCACCCGCAACTGTAGACCCTCCAGGGAGCAAACCGTTCGAAATCGCGCAACAGACGCGATCAGGGCCGGGGCAAAAGCCCCCGATCCGCTATAATTCAAGGTTTTGAAAGCGCAGGAACATCATGGAAGCAGAACGCCTCAACGCCATCTCCGGTGCCATCTCTGATCTCCGTTCGCGAACGGAAGATCTACGGGGGTATCTTTGACTACGATGTCAAAGTAGGACGACTCGACGAAGTCAACGGCGAACTCGAGGATCCCGAGGTCTGGAACAACCCCAAGCGGGCCCAGGATCTCGGCAAGGAAAAGAAAATGCTGGAGGGCGTGGTCGGCGTGCTCGGCAAGCTCACGGACGACCTTAGCGGTGCCGACGAGCTGTTTGAGCTCGCCCGCGAAGAAGGCGACGACGACACGCTGGAAGCCATCGAGACCGACGTTTCCGGCTTCGAGGCCATCGTCGCCGACATGGAATTCCGCCGCATGTTCTCCGGCGAAATGGACCAGGCCAACGCCTTTATCGACATCCAGGCCGGCGCCGGTGGCACCGAAGCCTGCGACTGGGCGTCGATGCTGCTGCGCCAGTACCTGAAGTATTGCGAACGCAAGGGCTTCAAGGCCGAAGTGCTGGAAGAGTCGGAAGGCGACGTCGCGGGCATCAAGAGCGCCACGATCAAGGTCGAGGGCGAGTACGCGTTCGGCTACCTGCGCACGGAAACGGGCGTGCACCGCCTGGTGCGCAAGTCGCCGTTCGATTCGTCGGGCGGCCGCCACACGTCGTTCTCGTCGGTCTTCGTCTACCCCGAGGTCGACGAATCGTTCGAGGTCGACGTCAATCCGGCGGACCTGCGCGTGGATACCTATCGTGCCTCCGGCGCGGGCGGCCAGCACATCAACAAGACCGATTCGGCCGTGCGGATTACGCACATCCCGACCGGCATTGTGGTGCAGTGCCAGAACGACCGCTCGCAGCACCGCAACCGCGCCGAAGCCATGTCGATGCTGAAGTCGCGCCTGTATGAGCACGAAATGCGCAAGCGCCAGGCCGAAGCCGACAAGCTGGAGTCGTCCAAGACCGATGTGGGCTGGGGCCACCAGATCCGCTCGTACGTACTGGACCAGAGCCGCATCAAGGATCTGCGCACCAACGTGGAAATGTCCAACACGCAGAAGGTGCTGGACGGCGACCTGGATCCCTTCATCGTAGCCAGCCTGAAGCAAGGGCTGTAACCACGCAGCGGCGCCACGCCGCCGCCACGCGCCCCCGGCAAGGATCGGCGTGTGGCGGCGGCAGGTGCGGCCACTCACCTGCCGGGACAATCTTGACCATGACCGCAGCATCGACCGCAGCAACGCATCTGATCATCATCACGGGCACCTCGCGCGGGCTCGGTGCCTCGCTGACGCAGGCATTGCTCAAACCGGGCAACCGCCTGGTATGCGTGTCCCGCAGCCGCAATCCCGAGCTGGAACGGGCGGCGTCCGCCAGCGGCGTCAAGGTAGCCTGGCACTTGCAAGACCTCTCCCAAGCCGGCCCGTCGGCAACCTGGCTTGGCAGCGTCCTCGATGTCGTCGAGGAAACGCTTGCCAGCGTCACGCTGATCCTGAACGCGGGCATGATCGATCCGATCGGCCCCATCGCCAACCTGCGCGAGCCGGCGCTGGTGCAGCATCTGCTGACCAACCTGGCCACGCCGATGACCATGACCGCGGCCTTCCTCTCGCACACCGAGCGCTTTGGCTGCCCGCGCAAGATCCTGGCGATCTCCTCCGGCGCGGCGCGCCGCCCGGTCGAAGGCTGGAGCGCATATTGCGCCGGCAAGGCGGGCCTGGACATGTTCGTGCGCTCCATCAACGCCGAATACGCGCAGGCGCCGGCGGAACGCGCCGTGCGCGCGGTAGCGCTGGCGCCGGGCGTGGTCGATACCGGCATGCAGGCCACCATCCGCAACGCCGACTTTGCGCAGGTGCAGCGCTTCCGCGACCTCAAGGACAACGATCAGCTGGCCTCGGCCGACGACACCGCGCAGCGTATCGCTGCGTACCTGGAGCGGCCTGACTTCGGCAGCACCGAGCTCGACGACATCCGCAATACATGAACCTCGCGCGGGCCTGGCCCGAGCGACTCACCAAGACATCATGACCGAATCCAACCGCGCTCCCGCCGAGACCAACGTCCCGGCCGCAGCCGACGAAAACAAGATCATCGCGGAACGGCGCGAGAAGCTCCAGGCCCTGCGTCAGCAAGGCCCGGCCTTCCCCAACGACTTCCGCCCGACCCACCAGGCCGCCGCGCTGCACACGCAGTACAGCGAGACCGAGCAGGCCGTGCTTGAAGCCACCCCGGTGGAAGTCGCCATCGCCGGGCGCATGATGCTCAAGCGCGTGATGGGCAAGGCCAGCTTTGCCACCGTGCAAGACGGCTCGGGCCGCATCCAGTTCTACATCAGCCGCGATGCGATTGGTGAAGACGTGTACGCTGCCTTCAAGAAGTGGGACCTGGGCGATATCGTGGCCGCCCGCGGCACGCTGATGAAGACCAAGACCGGCGAGCTGTCGGTGGCGGTGACCGAGCTGCGCCTGCTGTCCAAGAGCCTGCGCCCCCTGCCCGGCGACTACTACGGCCTGGCCGACCAGGAACAGAAATACCGCCAGCGCTATGTGGACCTGATCGTGTCGCCGGAAACGCGCGCCACCTTCCGCGCCCGCACCAACGCCATCAGCTCGCTGCGCCGGCACATGGCCAGCAACGACTTCATGGAAGTCGAAACGCCGATGCTGCACCCGATCCCGGGCGGCGCCACGGCCAAGCCGTTCATCACCCACCACAACGCGCTGGACATGCAGATGTTCCTGCGCATCGCGCCCGAGCTGTACCTGAAGCGCCTGGTGGTGGGCGGTTTCGAGCGCGTGTTCGAGATCAACCGCAACTTCCGCAACGAGGGGGTGAGCCCGCGCCACAACCCTGAGTTCACCATGATGGAGTTCTATGCAGCCTACACGGACTACCGCTGGCTGATGGACTTCACGGAGGACCTGATCCGCCAGGCCGCGATCGACGCGCGCGGCAGCGCCGTGCTGACCTACCAGGACCGCGAGCTGGACCTGTCCAAGCCATTCCATCGCCTCACCATCACGCAGGCCATCCAGAAGTTCGCGCCACAATATACCGACGCGCAACTGGCCGACACGGAATTCCTGCGCGCCGAGCTGAAGAAGTTCGGCATCAATACCGGCGCCCCGCAATTCCTCAACGCAGGCCTGGGCACCCTGCAACTGGTGCTGTTCGAGGAAACCGCCGAAAGCCAGCTGTGGGAGCCGACGTTCATCATCGACTACCCGGTGGAAGTCTCGCCGCTGGCGCGCGCCTCGGATACCCAGCCGGGCATCACCGAGCGCTTCGAGCTGTTCATCACCGGCCGCGAGATTGCCAACGGTTTCTCCGAGCTGAACGACGCCGAAGACCAGGCCGAGCGCTTCCGCAAGCAGGTCGACCAGAAGGATGCGGGCGACGAAGAAGCGATGTACTTCGACGCCGACTACATCCGTGCGCTGGAATACGGCATGCCCCCGACGGGCGGCTGCGGCATCGGCATCGACCGCCTGGTGATGTTGCTGACCGACAGCCCGAACATCCGCGACGTCATCTTGTTCCCGCATCTGCGCCGCGAGGACTGACGCGGCGCGGTTGCCTCGCCGGGCCGCCTCGCACAGCAAAAAGCCCCACCGATTTTTGGTGGGGCTTTTTGCTTGTGGCTGCGAGCTTGTTACAAACACAGCCCGGGAAGGCCATGCATTTTCACCGCCAAGCCTATGATTCAACAGAAGATTTCAGCCTACAGAAACTTACAAATTCAAACGGAAAATGGCAGTGAATTGGGCCAAACTAGGTCCATCGAATCGCTAGCCATCAGTACCGCTGACCGGCTGCGTTTTGCGAGGAAAATAATATGTCGAATCCGACCTTGCACCAATCCAACGAGCCAGCCATGCCCGCTTCCCTGCCCACCCAACGCCGCCTGCATCCGCTGGTCGGCGCCGCCGCGGTAGCCATCGTGATCGCCAGCCTGACAGCGGTCGCCGCCATGACCGGCGTGCTGCCTACCAGCAAGGCCATGCAGGGATCGCAGCAGTCCCTGACTGCGCCTGTCGCCAGCAATGGCACCGTCAACGGCACCATCAATGGCGCCGACACCGCGCAACTGCCGGCGCCGGGTAGCACCACGCGGCCGCCCGAGGCCGCGAACCTGGCGCAGGCGCCCGTCACCCCGGCCGCACCGGCGCCAACACCGGCACCCGCTGCACGCCGCGCCCAGGAGCGCAGCAGCGCCAGCCGCGATGCAGGCTATGGCCCCGCGACCAGCCGCAACGACAATGGCGCCTATGCTGAACGCCAGCCGGCGCAAGGCAGCGCGTATGCCGGCCGCGTCGTTGCCATCACCCCGATCGAAGCACCCAAGCCGGCCAGTGGCCTGGGCGCCGTCGGCGGCGCGGTCATCGGCGGCCTGCTCGGCAACCAGATCGGCAAGGGCAATGGCCGTATCCTGGGCACCGTGGCCGGTGCCGTGGGCGGCGGCTTTGCCGGCAACCAGATCGAGAAGACCGTGCGCAAGGACACCAGCTACCAAGTCCGCGTGCAGATGGACAACGGCAGCCACCGCACCTTCACGTATCAAGCCGACCCTGGCGTGCAGATCGGGGAACGTGTGCACATGCAGGATGGCCAACTGGTCGCTGGCTGAGCCGGCATCCGCAACAGCGAAAAAAAACCGCGGAAAACGCGGTTTTTTTCGTTCCAGCCCTTATTCCGCTTCTTCAATCCAGGCGGATTGAATCGCCTCCAGGATCTTCTCGCCCGAGCGATCGGCCACATCGGCAAAGCCGTCCAGTTCCATGACCCAGCGGTGCAGGTCGGTGAAGCGGATGGTGGTGGGATCCACGTCCGGGTACTTGTCGTACAGGGCGGCGGCGATGTCGTAGGTGTCGGTCCACTTCATGGGTATTCTCTCCGGTCAGTTCTGGTCAACTCTGGTCAGGCGAGCAAGTCGGCGAGCGCGCTGCGCTCAATGCTCTTCCTTGGCATGGTTGATCGTGTACTTGGGGATCTGCACGGTGAGGTCGCTGTCGGCCACCAGGGCCTGGCAGGACAGGCGCGAGTTGGGCTCCAGGCCCCAGGCCTTGTCGAGCAGGTCTTCCTCTTTCTCTTCGGCCTCTTCCAGCGAGTTGAAACCCTCGCGCACCACCACGTGGCAGGTGGTGCACGCGCAGGACTTCTCGCAGGCGTGCTCGATCTCGATGCCGTTGCCGAGCAACGCGTCGCAAATGCTGGTACCGGCTTTGGCTTCGAACACGGCCCCTTCGGGGCAGAGTTCGACGTGGGGCAATACGATGATCTGTGGCATGGAATGTCCTGGATATGGATAGGGTGCGATTGGCCTCGGGGATCAGCCCAGGTCCTGCACCTTGCGGCCGGCCAGCGCGCTCTTGATCGAGCGGTCCATCCGGCGGGCAGCGAATTCGTCGGTGCCGTGGGACAGCGCTTCCACCGCTGTCTTGATGGCGTGGTGATCTTCGCCTGCGGCAATGTCGCTAGCGGCCGTGATCAGGCGTTCCACGTCGGCACGCTCCTCGGCCGAGAGCAGGTCGCCATCGAGTTCGAGCGCGCGGCGCGTGGCTTCGATGAGGCGCGCGGCGTCCACGCGTTCCTCCGCCAGCGCACGGCTCTTCATGTCGTGCTCGGCTTCACGGAAGCTGTCCTGCAGCATGCGGGCGATCTCGTCGTCGGCCAGGCCGTAGGACGGCTTGACGGTGATGGTCGCCTCCACGCCGGATTGCGTCTCGCGCGCGAAGACCGACAGCAGCCCGTCGGCGTCAACCTGGTACGTCACGCGAATGCGTGCCGCGCCGGCCACCATCGGCGGGATGCCACGCAACTCGAAACGCGCCAGCGAGCGGCAATCGCTCGCCAGTTCGCGCTCGCCTTGCAGCACGTGGATGGCGATGGCCGTCTGGCCGTCCTTGAACGTGGTGAATTCCTGCGCGCGGGCGACTGGGATGGTGCTGTTGCGCGGAATGATCTTCTCGACCAGGCCACCCATGGTTTCCACGCCCAGTGACAGCGGAATCACGTCCAGCAGCAGCCACTCCTCGCCGGGAGCGCCGTTGCCGGCCAGCAGGTTGGCCTGCATGGCCGCGCCCAGGGCCACGACCTTGTCCGGGTCGAGGTTGGTCAGCGGCGGCTGGCCGAAGAAGTCTCCCACCGCCTTGCGGATGGAAGGGATGCGGGTCGCGCCGCCAACCAGCACGACGCCCTTGACCTCGTCCGCCGCGACGCCGGCATCGCGCAGCGCCTTGCGCACAGGCGACAGGGTCTTTTGCACCAGCGGCGCGGTCAGCTCGACAAAGGTCGAGGCCGACAGCGTCAGGTGCACGATCTCGCCACTGTTCAGCACGGCATCGATCACGGTCGAATCGGCCGCCGACAACGCTTCCTTGGCCGCGCGGGAGCGCACCATCAGCAGGCGCATATCCTCGGCAGACAGCGGTTGCAGGCCAGCCTGCTCGACGATCCAGCACATCAGGCGCTGGTCGAAATCGTCGCCGCCCAGGGCGGAATCGCCGCCGGTGGCCAGCACTTCGAACACGCCCCGGCTGAGCTTGAGGATGGAGATATCGAAGGTGCCGCCGCCGAGGTCGTACACCGCGTAGATGCCCTCGGAAGCGTTGTCCAGGCCATAGGCGATGGCTGCCGCGGTCGGCTCGTTGAGCAGGCGCAACACTTCAAGGCCGGCGAGCTGCGCGGCATCCTTGGTAGCCTGGCGCTGGGCGTCGTCGAAATAGGCGGGCACCGTAATCACCGCGCCGACGAGTTCGTCGCCGAGCGAATCCTCGGCACGCTGGCGCAGCGTGGCCAGGATTTCCGCCGAGACTTCCACCGGACTCTTCACGCCGGCCGCGGTCTTGATCTGCACCATCCCGGGCGCGTCGACGAAATCGTAGGGGCTGTGCTCGATATGCGCGACGTCGCGCAGGCCGCGCCCCATGAAGCGCTTGACCGAGACGATGGTGTTCTTGGGGTCGTGCACCGCTTCTTCCTGCGCGCGGTAGCCGATCTGCGTACCCTTTGGCAGGTAGCGCACGACCGAAGGCAGCAGCGCGCGGCCGCTTTCGTCGGTCAGGACTTCGGGAATGCTGTTGCGAACCGCTGCCACCAGCGAATTGGTGGTGCCAAGGTCGATGCCGACCGCGAGCCGCTTCTGGTGGGGTGCCGGCGACATGCCGGGTTCGGAGATCTGGAGCAGTGCCATGATGAATCTTCTTTATTCGTGCGGTGGCAAAAACGGCCCGTCGCACAGGCCGGCTTTGCGCCGGGGCGCCATTGTGGCATGGCTGGGGCGAACTTGCCTGGCGGCGCTGGAGTCCCTCGGGGACCCTAGCCTTCCAGGCGGTCGATCGCCTCGCTGGTGTCGTGCTCGATTTTCTCGATGAACATCAATTGCCTGGCCGCGCTGCCAGCACCCGCGTTATCGCCGGCATCGAGCAGCGCACCCAGCGCCGCGTGGCGCTCGCGCTTCTCGCCACGCAACTCACGCAGCAGCGCATCGAGGCGCGCAACATCATTCTCTTCAACCGCTTCCTGCAGGGCCTCGCGCCATTCCATCTGCTGCATCAGGAAGGCGGGCGCCATGGCAGTATTGCTCTCGGCCTGAATGTCCACGCCGCGCAGCGTCAGCAGGTAGATCGCGCGCTTGAGCGGCTGGCGCAGCGTGCGGTACGCCTCGTTGGCATGCGCGGCCCATTGCATGGCCACGCGCCGCTCGGCATCGCCGGCATTGGCAAAGCGGTCCGGGTGCGCCTGCGATTGCACGGTCAGGTAGGCGGCGTCCAGCGCCGCCTCGTCGACTGCATATCCGACCGGCAGGCCGAACAGCGCGAAATAATCGTCTTTCAACACCTTCCCCAACAAAAAGGAGCGGCTGCGCCGCCCCTTTGAACTTCCTTCAGCGTGAAAGCGGCACGCTGACCGCGCGGCACAGGCCGCAGCAATGTGGCGGCTGATCCGGTCAGGCAGCGCGCTTTGCGCCGCTGCCCGCCCAATCCGCCGGCGGCTCCGCCCGATCGCATTTCAGGCAGTTCACCAGCTCGCCCATCCTGGCCGCACGCCCCTGCGGCGTCAGCGTCCACGGACGCATCTGCCAGGGCGGGTCATGGCGCATATGCTGGCCGTGCCCGCAATCGAGTTCCGCCACCCAGTGGCTTTCCTCGTCCTGGTGAAAGCCGACAATGCTGCGTTTCATCGTTTCATCGTATCCGGCGTGCCGATGCCAGCACGCTCAAACCCGGAACGACTCTCCGCAACCGCACTCATCCTTGACGTTGGGGTTGTTGAAGCGGAACCCCTCGTTCAGGCCTTCACGCGCGAAATCGAGCTCGGTGCCATCGATATACGGCAAGCTCTTGGGATCGACGATCACCTTGATGCCGTGCGACTCGAACACGCTGTCTTCCGGCAACAGGTCGTCGACGTACTCCAGCTTGTAGGCCAGGCCCGAGCAGCCGGTGGTCTTGACGCCGAGGCGCAGGCCAACGCCCTTGCCGCGGCGGTCCAGGTAGCGCGCCACATGCTTGGCGGCCTTCTCGGTAAGCGTGATCATCGCTGCTTCATCCCTTGATTGAACGCGGAACTCAGGCGGCCTTCTGCTCGGCGCCTTCGTGCTTCTTCTTGTAGTCCTCGACCGCTGCCTTGATGGCATCTTCGGCCAGGATGGAGCAGTGGATCTTCACCGGCGGCAACGCCAGTTCTTCGGCGATGTGCGTGTTCTTGATTTCCAGTGCCTGATCCACGGTCTTGCCCTTGACCCATTCGGTCACGAGCGAGGAGGACGCGATGGCCGAGCCGCAACCATAGGTCTTGAACTTGGCGTCTTCGATCACGCCAGCTTCATTGACCTTGATCTGCAGCTTCATGACGTCGCCGCAAGCGGGCGCGCCAACCATGCCGGTGCCCACCGCGTCGTCGTTCTTGTCGAACGAGCCAACGTTGCGGGGGTTTTCATAGTGGTCGAGAACCTTGGTGCTGTATGACATTTTGGCTACCTCTTGGCGTATCGGTATTTATGGGGTCTTGCGTGGGTCTTGGCGCTTGGTGCTTAGTGCGCGGCCCACTGGATGGAATTCAGGTCCACACCGTCCTTGAACATTTCCCACAGCGGCGACAAATCGCGCAGCTTGGAGATCTTGCTCTTGAGCAGTTCCACGGTGTAATCGACTTCTTCCTCGGTGGTGAAACGGCCCACCGTGAAGCGGATCGAACTGTGCGCGAGTTCGTCGTTGCGGCCCAGGGCGCGCAGCACATACGAAGGCTCCAGCGACGCCGAGGTGCAAGCCGAGCCCGACGACACCGCCACGTCCTTGATCGCCATGATCAGCGATTCGCCTTCGACGAAGTTGAAGCTGACATTGAGGTTATGCGGCACGCGTTGTTCCAGGTCGCCGTTCAGGTAGACCTCTTCCATGCCCGACAGGCCACGCCACAGGCGATCACGCAGCATGCGGATACGTTCGTTTTCCGTAGCCATTTCCTCACGGGCGATGCGGAAGGCTTCGCCCATGCCCACGATCTGGTGCGTGGCCAGCGTGCCCGAACGCATGCCGCGCTCGTGACCGCCGCCGTGCATCTGCGCTTCCAGGCGCACGCGCGGCTTGCGGCGTACGTACAGCGCGCCCACGCCCTTCGGGCCGTAGGTCTTGTGTGCCGAGAACGACATCAGGTCGCACTTCAGCGTGTTCAGGTCGATCGCTACCTTGCCGGTGGCCTGGGCGGCGTCGCAATGGAAGATGATGCCCTTGGCGCGGCAGATCTCGCCGATCTGCGCCACGTCCTGGATCACCCCGATCTCGTTGTTGACCAGCATCACCGACACCAGGATCGTGTCAGGGCGGATCGCCGCCTTGAGCACTTCGATGTCGACCAGGCCATTGTCCTGCACGTCGAGGTAGGTCACCTCGAAGCCCTGGCGCTCCAGCTCACGGGTGGTGTCGAGCACAGCCTTGTGCTCGGTCTTCACCGTGATCAGGTGCTTGCCCTTGCCCGAATAGAAATTGGCCGCGCCCTTGATGGCGAGGTTGTTGGACTCGGTTGCGCCCGATGTCCACACAATCTCGCGCGGATCGGCGCCCACCAGTGCCGCCACCTGCTCACGCGCTTCTTCCACCGCGCGCTCGGCATCCCAGCCGTAGGCGTGGCTGCGCGAAGCCGGATTGCCAAACTGTTCACGCAAGTACGGAATCATCTTGTCCGCCACGCGCGGGTCTACCGGCGTGGTGGCTGAGTAATCCATGTAGATGGGGAAATGTGGGGTGCTCATCGTTATGACTGCCTTTTAGGGACCGCTATGCTTGACGTTGCTCTCTGTTCTCTTGCCGGCTGCCCGTCTTACGACTGAGCCAGGCTGAAAACCGAATTCACCACCCGCGCACGCGCGGGCTTTTCCTGCTTGTCCGCCTTGCCGATCGGCGCGGCCACGGTTTGCGCAGCCGACTCCTCGCGCATGTCGTGCAACACCGCGGGACACTTGGCGCGCTGCTGGTCGACCAGGTTCTTCAGGGAGACGGAATCGAGATACTCGACCATTTTCTGGTTCAGCGTGGCCCACAGTTCGTGGGTCATGCAGCGACCGGTTCCCTCATCTCCGTTACAATTACCCTTTCCGCCGCATTGCGTGGCGTCGAGCGGCTCATCGACCGCGATGATGATGTCGGCCACCGTTACGTCTTCCGCCTTGCGGGCAAGACTGTAGCCGCCGCCCGGGCCGCGCACGCTTTCCACGATCTCGTGGCGGCGCAGCTTACCGAACAGCTGCTCGAGGTAAGAGAGGGATATTTTCTGGCGCTGGCTGATGCCCGCTAGCGTAACGGGGCCCTGATCCTGGCGCATGGCCAGGTCAATCATGGCGGTTACCGCGAAGCGGCCTTTGGTCGTCAGTCTCATGATGCTGGGGAGTACTTGATCATTTTGGTCAAGTATAAAAGAAGTCGACTAATTCAGTCAAGTACCCCTGCCGCATCGCATCAAACCTGCCCCTGCTCCGCCGAGGCCGCGCCAACGGGCGCGCGCGGCGGCACGATCAGCGACCAGGGGTGTTTCAGGATGCGCCGCCGCACAGCCGAACTCAGCGCCCGGCGATCCACCCGGCGCAGGCTGCGTGAGCGCAACGCCATATTGAAGGCCAGCGCGAAGCTCACCGCGACGTTCAGCAGCCCCATCAGCGCAATGCCCGCCACCGCCAGCCAGAACGACGGCATCTTCAGCACGGCAAAGCCCAGCACGCCGATCGCGGTGCCCACCGAGCCGGTCGACAAGGTGACGTGCCGCACTTCCATGTGGGGGCCGAAGAAGCTGAGGATCTCCGGTCCCAGCCCGAGCAGCAGCCCCAGCGACACATTGGCAGCGATCCCCGACATATTGCGCTTCCAGAAGTCCGCCATCCGCGTGGCGCCCTGCGCGCCCAGCACATAGCGCAGGCGGCGGTTGTACGCCATCACGTCATGCACCTTGTGCAGCGCGAACCAGTTGTCGGCCCAGCCCGCCACGAGGCTGGACAGCCACAAGAGTACCCCCGTGAAGATCGCGTAGATCGGCGTGGGGCCAAGAATGGAAAACGACTCGATGGTGGCGATCGCCTTGGCGGGTGTGATCAGGTTGGCGCCCAGGATGCGGTTGGCGAGCCACTGGATGCCCATCGCCACCGGGAACACCACCACCAGGTTGCCGAAAATCGCTGCGGCGTTTGAGCGGATCATGGCGATGGTGTCGTCAACGAAGATCTCCCGCCCCTCCGGCCTGCCGACCGCATCGAGCCGGTGCGCCAGCGCTGGGCCGGTCATCGCCGGCTGCTTGGTGGCCAGCGTGAAATGCGCGAAGTGGATCACCAGGAAGCTGCCCGCATAGTTGAGCGAGGCCAGCAGGCCCTCGATGAACTTATCCAGGTGCAGCCCATAGATCAGGAACTTGAGATAGACCGTGCCCACGGTGATCAAGCCGCCACCGGCAGCGGCCCGCATCAGTTCGCGATACTCGCGGCGATCGCGGGTGATGTAGTGCTCGCCGGTCTCGGCCGAGCGCTCAACCACCTTGCGCGCCAGTTGCGAAAACGAGGTGCCCGCCAGGTGCCCGATACTGCGCCGCGCCTGGGTGGAGCGAATCAGCGCCGCGATCAGGTGGGCGTGCCGGCCGCGCCGCTGCGGCTCAACCCAGGTCGCCAGCAACAGCTCGATGCGCGCGAGCCGGACCTTCATGCGCTCGATCTGGAACACCACCTCCACCGAGACGCCGTTCTCCTCCAAGTCGTCGTACACGCGCTGAGCCGCCTGGTGGCAGCCATCGAGCAGCGCGCGGAAATAGTTGAGCCGGTGCGCGAAAGCCTCGCCGCCGTGCGCCGCCTCCTCCTCTTCGCACAAGGCTTGCACAGCGCTGTCCAGCCGGAAAAACGGCGTGTCCTGCACCTTGCCCTTGAGGCGAGAGCGAATCGCCTGGCTCAGTCCGGTAGCACGCACCTGGCTGACCAGCACCTGGATGCTGGTGGCCAGTGTGCGGTCGAAACGATCCCATTCGGGCGGCGCTGCAGCTTCGCCCGGCGCTTGCGGGTCGTCGGTGCGCAGCACGGCAGCCAGCCGCTCGAGCAGGTCGCCATCGAGCGCCTCGACCCAGTCGGCATCGTTATCATCGATAAACAGCAGCGCGAACAGGCCCGCCATATCGCTACGGTTGGGCGGAGGGGGCAGGAACCGCGCCTGCAGCCGGTTCAGCACCTCGCTCCAGAAGCCCGGGTGGGAAGCCACGCCGGTGTCGCACAGCAAAGTGACCGGATCGTTATCGCGCACGATGGAACGCACCATGCGGGCAAAGCGCCCCGCCACTTCCGGATTGCGGCCAAGCACCTGTAGCAGGTAGCGCAGCCGCACGTGCTCCCGGCGACTCTTGTCGGCCGCCACACCTTCGGCGCCTGGCAGCCCGTCGCGCCGGATCCAGTAGCCCAGCTCGATCAGCCAGCCGTTACGGTCCGCCAGCGGCGCCTCCGGGTCCGCTGCCGCCAGGATTGCGTCGAGTTGCAGGCTGGCATTGCGCGACTCGCGCCATTTGCGGAACAGGGAACGAAACATGAATCCTCGTGAAAGTAATGGAAAGGCTGCAAGGGCGGGCGAGCGCGATCAGGTGGCGCCGCCAAGCCCCTTGGCACGCAGCATGGCGATCACGCCATCGCAGGCGTCCTCGACATAGTCGAGCACGCGCTCGAAGCCATCACCCTCGCCGTAGTAGGGGTCCGGCACTTCGTCCGCGGCGTGCCGGCTGGCGAAACTCATCAGCAGGCGCAGCTTGTCCTGGCTGCCAGGCGGACAGATGGCGCGCAGCGCGGCCAGGTTGTCCTGGTCCATGGCCAGCAGCAGGTCGAAACGGGCGAAATCCTGCACCAAAGCCTGGCGCGCGCGTTGCGCGCGGAGGTCATAGCCACGGGCCAGCGCATGACGCTGGGAGCGCGCATCCGGCGCGCGCCCGATGTGATAGCCATGCGTGCCGGCGGAATCCAGCTCGACCAGATCGGCCAGGCCGACCGCCTCCAGCTTGGCGCGCAGCACGCCCTCCGCGGTCGGAGAACGGCAGATGTTTCCCATGCAACACATCAAAATGGCGTATTTCTTCATAGGGGTGTGGCACTATCCAGCGCCGAAAGCTAGACGACAAAACGCGGCACGCGCGATGAGCTTGCAGCCAGCGCACCGGGCGCGGCTGCCACAACGAAGCCGGATTCTACAGCCCTGCCCACAAGGCCGCGCTCACGGGAGCGCCAGCACGCCGGTCGAAGTCGCCTGGCAAAAAAGCTGACGCAAAGGTGGCGCCCACCGCATAATCGCGCGGTGAACCTCCACCTCAGCCCACTCCTCCTGGCGCCCCTTCTGCTTTGTGCAAGCCTGGCCGACGCCGCCGAACGGTCCGCGGACGCCGCCTCCGGCGCAGGCTGCGAAAGCCTGCTCACCGTGGTCCGGCATAGCCTGGAGAAAGAAATCGGTGCGGCCTGCGCTGCCTCTGCGTCAGCCGCTGCCTCGACACCGGCCACCGCATGCGCCGCGCAACGCGAACCGCTGCACGCCATCGTGGACTTTATCAGCGAGCGCGAGGCCGCCAGCGCCGACCAGTGCGACACCCTGCTGGAAGTCAACAAGCGTTTGCGCTCGCTGCCCCCGAAGGGCTGATATGACTAGCAGGCAAATCGGCTCAGGGCAGCTTGGCCGCCAGCACATCCAGCTTTTCGATAGAAGGCGGTTTGGCGAACAGGTCGGGCGCCTTGGCCATCAGGGCCTCGGCCACCTTGCCCGAGAGATGGGCGTTGCGCCCGGCCTCATCGGGAAACGCATCGAAGATGCCGAACATGGATGGCCCGAGCCGCAGCGCAAACCATGCCGTGGTGCCGGCTTCGGCCTGCACCAGCGGCAAGCCTGCGAGCAGGAATTCCTCGACTTCCTTTTCCTTGCCGGGCTTCGCATGCAGCGGAACCCACAGAGCGAACTTGACCATGGACCATCTCCTCACCACCGTCCGGGATTCCAACTATAGACGGTCGCCAGCCCGTCAGGACGCGGCAGCGGCAGCCGGCGGCAGGTGCTCCCCATCGCCGCTGGCGCCAAAGATCTGGCGCTTGAGCTTGGCCAGCTGGTCGCGCACCTGCCCGGCCTTCTCGAACTCGAGATTCTTGGCGTGCTCGAACATCTGCTTCTCCAGCCGCTTGATCTCCTTCGCAACCTGCTTCTCGCTCATGTCCTCGTACTTGGCGCGTTCTTCCGCGGCCAGCAGCTCGGCCTTGACCTCGCCCGGGTCGTAGACCCCGTCGATGATGTCCTTGATGCGCTTGACCACGCCGCGCGGCACGATGCCATTGGCTTCATTGAACGCGATCTGCTTGGCGCGGCGGCGCTCCGTCTCACCGATCGCCCGCTTCATCGAATCGGTCATCCGGTCCGCGTACAGGATGGCGGTGCCGTTGACGTTACGGGCCGCGCGGCCGATGGTCTGGATCAGCGAACGCTCGGCGCGCAGGAAACCTTCCTTGTCAGCGTCGAGAATCGCCACCAACGAGACTTCCGGAATATCCAGGCCCTCGCGCAGCAGGTTGATGCCGACCAGCACGTCGAAGGTACCCAGGCGGAGGTCGCGAATGATCTCCACGCGCTCCACCGTATCGATGTCCGAGTGCAGGTAACGCACCTTGACGCCGTTCTCTGTCAGGAACTCCGTGAGCTGCTCGGACATGCGCTTGGTCAGCGTGGTCACCAGCACGCGCTCACCGACGGAGACCTTCTGGTGGATCTCTGACAGCAAGTCGTCAACCTGCGTGGTCGCGGGACGCACGTGGATGATCGGATCGACCAGGCCGGTGGGCCGCACCACCTGCTCCACCACCTGGCCCGCATGCTCGTTCTCGTAATTGGACGGCGTGGCGGAGACAAACATCACCTGCCGCATCTTGCCCTCGAACTCCGAGAACTTGAGGGGGCGGTTGTCCAGAGCGGACGGCAGCCGGAAGCCATAGTCGACCAAGGTCGTCTTGCGCGCCTTGTCGCCGTTGTACATGCCATTGAACTGACCCATCAGCACGTGGGACTCGTCCAGGAACATCAACGCGTCCTGCGGCAGGTAGTCGACCAGCGTGGGCGGCGGCTCGCCCGGCTTGGCGCCCGACAGGTGGCGCGAGTAATTCTCGATGCCCTTGCAGAACCCGAGCTCGGAGAGCATTTCCAGGTCGAAGCGGGAGCGCTGCTCCAGCCGCTGCGCCTCCACCAGCTTGTTCTCCTTATAGAAGAAATCCAGGCGCTCGCGCAGCTCGACCTTGATGTCTTCGATCGCCCGCAGCACGGTCTCGCGCGGGGTCACGTAGTGGCTCGACGGATAGACCGTGAAGCGCGGGATCTTCTGCCGCACCCGCCCGGTGAGCGGGTCGAAGAACTGCAGCGAATCGATCTCGTCGTCGAACATGTCGACGCGCACCGCCAGCTCGGCATGCTCGGCCGGGAAGATATCCAGCGTATCGCCGCGCACGCGGAAGGTGCCGCGCTGGAAATCGGTCTCGTTGCGGGTGTACTGCATGGCGATCAGGCGCGCGATCACATCGCGCTGGCTGATCTTGTCGCCGGTGCGCAGTGTCAGGATCATCTTGTGATACTCGGACGGGTTGCCGATACCGTAGATGGCCGACACGCTGGCCACGATGATGGTGTCGCGCCGCTCCAGCAGGCTCTTGGTGGCCGACAGCCGCATCTGCTCGATATGCTCGTTGATCGAGGAATCCTTCTCGATGAACAGGTCGCGCTGCGGCACGTAGGCTTCGGGCTGGTAGTAGTCGTAGTAGCTGACGAAATACTCCACCGCGTTGCGCGGGAAGAACTCGCGGAACTCGGAATACAGCTGCGCGGCCAGCGTCTTGTTGGGCGCGAACACGATGGCCGGACGGCCCAGGCGGGCAATCACGTTGGCCATGGTGAAGGTCTTGCCTGAACCGGTCACCCCCAGCAGGGTCTGGTAGGACAGGCCGTCCTCCACACCCTCGACCAGCTGGCGGATCGCCTCGGGCTGATCGCCCGCCGGCAGATAGGGCTGGTAAAGCTGGAACGGCGAGCCGGGAAAGGTCGCGAACTTCTCTTCATCCAGCGCGGGCGCGACTTCAACGAGATTCGACATAGGCTGGTAGGGGAAAACCTCAGGAAAACGGGCAGATACGCTAGAATCTTGGGGTTGGCGGCCCGGTATCAAGATGGGGGTCGCCCGCACTCCCGAGCGCAGTCCGGAGCATTCTACGCCTTCCCGTTTTGTTACATAGCTGACCACGAGATCCCAAATGAGTTTGTTTTCTGCCGTCGAGATGGCCCCGCGCGACCCGATCCTGGGCCTGAATGAAGCCTTCAATGCCGATACCCGTGCCACCAAGGTCAATCTGGGTGTTGGCGTGTACTTCACCGACGAAGGGAAAATCCCTCTGCTGCGCGCCGTGCAGGAAGCCGAGAAGGCCCGCCTGACCACCGCCACCCCGCGTGGCTACCTGCCGATCGAAGGCATCGCCGCCTATGACCAGGCCGTGCAGACCCTGCTGTTCGGCAAGGAATCGCCGCTGATCACCGAAGGCCGTGTTGTGACCGCCCAGGCACTCGGCGGCACCGGCGCGCTGAAGATCGGCGCCGACTTCCTCAAGCGCCTGTACCCGGACGCCAAGGTCGCCATCAGCGACCCGAGCTGGGAAAACCACCGTGCCCTGTTCGAGGCAGCCGGTTTCCCCGTGATCAACTACGCCTACTACGATGCTGCCAGCCACGGCCTGAATTTCGCCGGCATGGTGGAGTCGCTCAAGTCGTACGCCGCCAACACCATCGTGGTGCTGCACGCCTGCTGCCACAACCCGACCGGCGTCGACCTGTCGGCCGAGCAGTGGAAGCAAGTCGTGGAACTGATCAAGGAGCGCAACCTGATCCCGTTCCTCGACATGGCCTACCAGGGCTTCGCGGAAGGCATCGAGCCGGACGGCGCCGCCGTGCGCCTGTTCGCCGAATCCGGCCTGCCGTTCTTCGTGTCGAGCTCGTTCTCGAAGAGCTTCTCGCTGTACGGCGAGCGCGTGGGCGCGCTGTCGATCGTCACCACGGGCAAGGAAGAAGCCCAGCGCGTGATGTCGCAGGTCAAGCGCGTCATCCGCACCAACTACTCCAACCCGCCGACCCACGGCGGCACCGTGGTCGCCACCGTGCTGAACAGCCCGGAGCTGCGCGCCATGTGGGAACAGGAACTGGGCGAGATGCGCGACCGTATCAAGCTGATGCGCCATGCGCTGGTGGACAAGCTGGCCGCCAAGGGCGTGCCGGGCGACTTCTCCTTCGTCAAGTCCCAGCGCGGCATGTTCTCGTACTCGGGCCTGAACTCGGCCCAGGTCGACGTGCTGCGCAACGAGCACGGCATCTACGCCGTGGGCACCGGCCGCATCTGCGTGGCCGCGCTGAACAGCCGCAACATCGACGCGGTGGTCAACGCCATCGCCGCCGTGCTGTAACGCAATACGCGTAAAAGTGCACAAAAAGGCGGCTTCGGTCGCCTTTTTCGTATCTCATGACAATTTTTCACGTTCTTTTGCATTTGTCATCGAGAAGTACAGTGTTTGTCCTATTGTCTTTTTCCGATGCGAGCGTACCTTAGGGTATATGCTGCATCGCACGATCGTTCGATTACGCGCATAATCGGTAACACATTAGCAACTGTGTTTGTTGTATTTGTATTGTCCAGGCGTTGAATTCCAGCTTCGCCCCCAGCCTGATAGGGACCACGTCATGCTTTACCAGCTGCATGAATTCCAGCGCTCGATGCTGCACCCGCTTACCGCATGGGCGCAGGCTACGGCCAAGACCTTTACCAATCCCCTGAGCCCGATGTCCCTGGTGCCCGGCGCCACGCGACTGGCTGCCGGCTACGAGTTGCTGTACCGACTCGGCAAGGAATACGAAAAACCCGAATTCGATATCAAATCGGTACGCTCCAACGGCCGGGACATCCCGATCGTCGAACAGACGATCATCGAAAAGCCCTTCTGCAAGCTGGTGCGCTTCAAGCGCTATGCCGACGATCCGGAGACCATCAAGCTGCTCAAGGATGAGCCTGTGGTGCTGGTGTGCGCCCCCCTGTCGGGCCACCATGCCACGCTGCTGCGCGATACCGTGAAGACCTTGCTGCAGGACCACAAGGTCTATGTGACCGACTGGATCGATGCCCGCATGGTCCCGATCGAGGACGGCCGTTTCCGCCTGGCGGACTACATCCACTACATCCAGGACTTCATCCGCCATATCGGCGCTGAGAACCTGCACGTGATCTCCGTGTGCCAGCCCACGGTCCCGGTGCTCGCGGCCATCTCCCTGCTGGCATCGGCCGGCGAGAAGACGCCAAAGACCATGACCATGATGGGCGGCCCGATCGACGCACGGCGCAGCCCGACGGCTGTGAATTCGCTCGCGACCAACAAGTCGTTCGAGTGGTTCGAGAACAATGTGATCTATACGGTGCCGGCGAACTACCCGGGCCATGGCCGCAAGGTGTATCCGGGCTTCCTGCAGCACGCCGGGTTCGTAGCGATGAACCCCGACCGCCACCTGTCCTCGCACTACGATTACTACCTGAACCTGGTCGAGGGCGATGCCGACGACGCGGAAGCCCACGTGCGCTTCTACGACGAGTACAACGCCGTGCTCGACATGGACGCCGAGTACTACCTCGACACCATCCGCGAAGTGTTTCAGGAATTCCGGCTTGCCAACGGCACCTGGGAGATCGATGGCCAGCCGGTGCGCCCGCAGGACATCAAGGGCACCGCGCTACTGACGATCGAGGGCGAGCTGGACGACATCTCGGGCGCCGGCCAGACCGCCGCCGCGCATGAGCTCTGCGCGGGCATTCCCAAAGCGCGCAAGCAACACATCACGGCAGCCAAGTGCGGCCACTACGGGATCTTCTCCGGCCGCCGCTGGCGCCAGGAGATTTACCCGGAGCTGCGCGATTTCGTGCTCAAGCATCGTTGAGCCACGGCGCTTAAGCTGCACGCCGCCACGCCGCACCCATAAAAAACGCCCGCAAGCTGCGGGCGTTTTTTTTATGGGGCTGCAAGCTGCCTTAGCGGCGCTCCAGGTAAGCCAGCAGCATATCGGTGTGCAACTCGGCAAAGCGCTCGTGCTCATCCTGCGCCGCCACGTCGCGCCCGATCACCGCGCTGATGGTGTAACGATTGGACAGCACGTAGTAGCCAAGCGCGGAGATCGTCAGATATAGCTGCGAGACATCGACGTTGTCGCGGAACACCCCCTGCCGCTGGCCCCGCTTGACGATATCCGCGAGCACGTTAACCACCGGGTTGATCAACTGGTGCAGCTGGGTGGACTTCTTCAGGTGGCGCGCCTCGTGCAGGTTCTCGCTGTTGACCAGCCGGATGAACTCGGGATTGCGGTAGTACCAGTCCCAGACAAAGCGAGCCAGCGTGCGGACCGCCGCAACGGGATCCTCTTCGACGATGTGCAACTGCTCCTCGGCGGCGCGAAACTCCGCATATTGTTTTTCAAGGACGGCCAGGAACAAACCCTCCTTGCTGCCATAGTAGTAATACAGCATGCGCTCGTTGGTCTCGGCGCGGCGCGCGATCTGGTCGACACGCGCCCCTGCCAGGCCGCCCTTGGCAAATTCCTCGGTGGCCGCATCAAGGATGCGGCGGCGTGTTCCCTCGGGGTCCCGCTTGGTTCTGGTTTCGTTTCGCATGCGACGGCTGGTGAATCGTTGCGCGGATTATGGCACAGGGCAACTTGCGCGCAGCGGCCCCGGCAAAGGGCGCATCATCGCGCGTTTCTGCACTGCGGCGAAATCGGGGATAATCCCTGCCGCGTGCCCGTTCCGGCCAGGAAAAAAGAGAACGGCATCCGCGCCGTACCCGCAAACCCCAAAAGCTGTCGTGACCGCCATTTCCCAGACCCTCGCCGATCGCCTCGAAGCCCTGCTGCCGCAGACCCAATGCACCAAGTGCGGCTTCGACGGCTGCCGTCCCTATGCCGAAGCCATGGCGGCGGGCGAAGCAGCCGGCAATCGCTGCCCGCCGGGCGGGGAAGAGGGCATCCGCCGCCTGTCGGCGCTGCTCGGCGCGCCGCCGCAGCCGCTGGACCCGGAGCGCGGCGTGGAGCAGGCCCGCGCGGTGGCAGTGATTGACGAAGCGCTATGCATCGGCTGCACGCTGTGCATCCAGGCTTGCCCGGTCGACGCCATCGTTGGCGCGCCCAAGCAGATGCATACCGTGCTGGCGGACTGGTGCACGGGTTGCGACCTCTGCGTGGCCCCCTGCCCCGTCGACTGCATTGCCATGGTTCCCGTCAGCGCGCAGCGCACCGGCTGGGCAGCCTGGTCGCAGGTGCAAGCGGACGAGGCCCACGCGCGCTACCTCGCCCGCCGCTCGCGGCTCGTGCGCGAGCGCGAGGAGAACGATGCACGCTTGGCGGCCAAGGCGGCCGCCAAACTGCAGGCGCTGCAAGCCGAAGCGCCGCAAAGTGAAGAGGAACGCTCGGCGCGGGCACGCAAGCAGGCCATCATCCAGGCCGCCATCGAGCGGGCGCGCCTGAAGCAACAAGCGGTGCAGCCGCGCAATACCGAAAACGTCTCCCCTGCCGTGCAGGCACAGATCGACGCCGCCGAGGCCCGCCGCGCCAGGGCCGGCCTCACCGCCACACCGTGCCAGGCCGATCCCGATGCCGTGCCCGGCTCCAACCCAGCCCCCGAGGACTAATGAACGCTGCCAAGTGCCGCGCCTTGTTCGAGACACTGCGCGAAGTCAACCCGACCCCGGTCACCGAGCTGGAATACAGCTCGCCGTTCGAGCTGCTGATTGCCGTGCTGCTGTCCGCGCAGGCCACTGACGTGGGCGTGAACAAGGCCACGCGCAAGCTCTACCCCGTGGCGCACAGCCCGGAGCAGATGCTGGCGCTGGGCGAGGACGGGCTGATTGAGTACATCAAGACCATCGGCCTGTACAAGACCAAGGCCAAGCATGTCATAGCGACCTGCCGCATCCTGGTCGAACAGCACGGCGGCCAGGTGCCGCGCGACCGGGTCGCGCTGGAGGCTTTGCCGGGCGTAGGCCGCAAGACGGCCAACGTGGTACTGAATACCGCGTTCGGCGAGGCCACCATTGCCGTCGACACGCATATCTTCCGGGTAGCCAACCGCACCGGCCTGGCGCCCGGCAAGAACGTGCAAGTGGTGGAGCAGAAGCTGCTCAAGACCGTGCCGCAAGAGTTCATGCACGATGCGCACCACTGGCTGATCCTGCATGGGCGCTATGTCTGCAAGGCGCGCAAGCCCGAGTGCTGGCACTGCGCGATCGAGCCGCTGTGCGAGTACCGCGAGAAGACCGAGGCGCCACGCATCTGAGCGCAGGCGCAACGGACAGGCAAAAAAAGACCCGCGCGAGGCGGGTCTTTACCTATCTGGCAGCGCTTGCGCTCAGACGATGCGGCAGGCTTCGTCGAACGACAGGCGCGGGCTGCGCGGGAACAGTTTGTCGGCCTCGCCATAGCCCAGGTTCACCAGGAAATTGACCGACCATTTGCCATCGGCGAAGAAGGCGGCATTCACCTTGCCAGCATCGAATCCGGCCATCGGGCCGCAATCCAGGCCGAGGGCACGCGCGGCCAGAATGAAATAGCCACCTTGCAGCGAGCTGTTCATCAGCGCGTCGCGGGCGATCTTTTCCGGCTGGCCGGCGTACCACGAGCGCGCATCGGCGTGCGGGAACAGCTTGGGCAGCTGATCGTGGAAGGCGTTGTCGAATGCGACGATGGCGGTAACCGGTGCCGAGCGGGTCTTCTCGACGTTGCCTGCGGACACGCACTCGACCAGGCGAGCCTTTTCCGCCGCGCTCTTGACGAACACGATGCGGGCCGGCGAACCGTTGGCAGCCGTCGGGCCAAACTTCATCGCGTCATAGATCTGGTGAAGCACGGCATCGTCCACTTGACGGTCTTGCCACACGTTGTGCGTACGCGCTTCGGTGAACAGCTGGGCGATTGCAACCTGATCGATCGGTTTCATGCGGTCGGTTCCTGAACAGAAAGTGAGAACCGGATTGTATCTAAGACGCCGCGCCTCGCCACGCAAGCGATTTGAGCAAGGGGTTCAATTCTGTTGCACATCCTGCGCGCCGGAACCCTTGCTGGTCAGCCAAAGCACGCCCGCCAGGATCAAGCCGCCGCCCAGCGCCTGCGTCATCCCGACATGCTCCCCGAGCAAAAGCGCCGCCAACACCACCGTCACCACCGGCTCCAGGGTGGACAACATCGAAGCCCGCGCCGCGCCGAGCCGTTGCAAGCCGGCAAAAAAGGCCAGGATCGCCAGAACCGTAGACAGCAGCGCGATCGCCAGCAGCGCCAGCCAGCCTGCGGCACTCTGTGGGAACTGCGGCGGCACGCCAGCGCCCGCGCGCAACACCCCCGCCACGATATAGACCACCGCGGCCGCACTGCACACCACGGTGGTAGTGACCAGCGGATTGACGCCCGCCGTCACGCGCGCGCCCACGATGATGTAGACCGAGTAGATCGCGGCCGAGGCCAGGCCAAGCCCGATGCCCAGCGCCGAGCCCTGGCCACCCCCCACCGTCAGCCCCGCCCCCACCGAGCACAGCACGAGCGCGATCACGGATGCGGTGCCGAGCCGTTCCTTGAGGAAAACGGCGGCAAGGATGGTGACAAAGAGCGGATACAGGTAAAGCAGCAAGGCCACCAGGCTGGCCTGGGCATGATTGAGCGCGGTGAAAAAGCAGAACGACTGGCCAACATAGCCGATGCCGCCCATGGCAGCCAGCGCCAGCACCTTGCGCCAGCCCGGCAGGCTGACGCCGCACAGGCGCATCGCCAGCGCCAGCGCGCCCGCGGCCAGCACGAAACGCACCGCCAGCAGGCCGTAGACATCGGTACCCGCGTCGTAAGCAAAGCGCGCGAAGATTGCCATGGCGCCAAAGGCGCTGGCCGACAGGGCGATCAGCAACACGCCCGCGAGCTGCTCGCGGGCATGGCGCACGGGCTGCCGGACACGGGCGGCGGAGGAACGGGGAACGGACATGGTGGCGCGCTGGCAGGAAATGGACCCGGCGACGCCGGGCAACGCCGCATTCTAGTGGCTGGCAGGCCGATTCGGTCAGCTTGCGGGGGCCGGTTTGCGCTGCGCTGCAGCAGTGGAAGAGCTCGTTTACAATAGCGCCATCATGTTCAATCCCTCCCGCGAAGAAGTCCGCCGTTTTTTCTGTGAAGCCTGGCAGAAGCAACGCGCAGGCAGCGTCCTCACCCCCCTCGAACTCATTGCCGTCGACTGGATCGGCGAGCATCCCGAGTATCACAGCCTGCTCACCGACACGGAGGGCGCGCTGACCCAGGACTACACGCCTGAAGGCGGCCAGACCAATCCCTTCCTGCACTTGGCCATGCACCTGTCGATTTCCGAGCAGGTTTCCATTGACCAGCCCCCCGGCATCCGCCGCGCCTACGAATCCCTGGCGCAGCGCCTGGATTCACCGCACGAAGCGCAGCATCAGGTCATGGAATGCCTCGGCGAAATGCTCTGGCAGGCGCAACGCACCGGCATGCCGCCGGATGGCGAGCAATACATTGCCTCGATCCAGCGCCGCGCTACCCGCTAGGTGACGTCCCAGCCCCGCCCGGGTTGCGTACAAATCATCACAGAATTCTGGCGCATGGCGTGATAGGCACGTGATAGGCTGTACCGCGTCACAATATCCTGCCGCGTGCGCATCACCTCTTCACGTGAATGCGCTGCCGCCTCCCATGCTGCTCAGCACGCTCAAGCCCGAGATCCGCCGCGCCACGGCCAAGCCACCTGCGCTCCTGCTCGCCCTCGCCCTCGTGGCGGCCGGGCCGCTATCGAGCCATGCTGCCGTCGCGCTGCTGCAACCGCCGAAGGTGGTCGACGGCACCAAGCCCCTGACCCTGACCTTGTTGCTGAGCGCCGACGGTGCGAGCCGCAGCTTCCTGGTCCCCCAGGCGATCGACGTCACGGCTTCGGCCGATCTGCAGGCCCCTGTCAGGCTCAGCATGCAGCGTGTCAGCGCCGGCCCTTCGACGATCAAGCTGCGCAAAGGCGAGCACCGCACCGTCGAGTACAGTGCGCCGTTGCCGCCCAACCTGCGCGGCGTGGTCCGGCTGGATCCCGTGGACATCGACGCCGCGCCCGTGCTGGTCACGCTCAATCGCGCCCCGCGCGCCGACGATCCGCCGTCGGCCCAGGTCGCGGCGACCCCGGCGCCCGCCACAAGCGCCGAAGGAAGCACCCCGGCTGCACCTGTTGTACCTGTCATTCCGGTAGCAGCCGCCAGCCAGGCGTCGCCCGTCCAGCCAGACCTGAAAGACCAGGGCCGGCTGACCTTCAACGATCCGATGTACTTCCTGGTCGGGGCGCATGGCGGGGCCAACGCCAAGTTCCAGTTCAGCTTCAAGTTCCGCATCTACCAAGGCGAGAATCCGGCTTCGCACGGCTTGCTTGAGAACCTGTACTTTGGCTACACGCAGTTCTCCCTGTGGGACCTGTCGAGCGACTCACGGCCGTTCCGCGACACCAACTACCGCCCGAGCCTGTTCTATTACCTGTCGGATACCGGCCTGCAGAACCGCGTGATCAGCCGGCTCTCGCTCGCGGCTGGCCTGGAACATGAGTCGAATGGCCGCGATGGCGCCCAGTCGCGCAGCATCAATACGGTGTTCGTCAAACCCACGTTTTACCTGGGGGACATGAGCAACTGGCACTGGAGTGTGTCGCCCAAGCTGTACTACTACGTCGAGAAGAACGACAACTCGGACATTGCCAGCTATCGCGGCTATATGGACCTGAAGCTGGCCTATGGCAAGCCGGACTCATGGGAATTCGCCACCACCCTGCGCAAAGGCACGCAGAAGCATTACGGCAGCGTCGACGCATCGGTGACGTATCCGCTGGCCAGGCTGATCCCCGGCACGGCGGGTTACCTGATGGCAGGTTACTTCATCGGCTATGGCGAGAGCTTGCTGGACTACAACCGCAAGCTGCCTTGGCAATTCCGGCTGGGATACGCGCTGTCACGCTGACGCGCGGACGCGCCTAACCAGCCAGCGGCTTGCCGCTAGCCTTCAGCCGTGCGTTGGCTACCGCCGCGGCAAACTGGCCCTGCCCATGCCAGCCGGTGGCCCGCCCCAGCTTCTTGCCCTTGTGGAAGAACATGAAGACCGGAATGCCGTGCAGGCCGAATCGCTTGCCCATATCCGGGTGCGCATAGACGTTGGCGTGCAGCCAGTGCAGCTCCAGCGCCCGCACCGGGTCTGGATTGGCCAGCATGGCTTTCTTGGCCATCTCGCAATTGAAGCAGTCTACGCCCCAGAAAAACACGCAGACCAGTGCATCGCCGGCGGCGGCGATAGCGCCATCAATGCCGGCGCCGTCCACCTCGCGCATGCCGAACACTTCGAAGGCGCGATGGTCGAGGTGCGCCGCCGGATCCACAGTGATGTCGGGCGTGACGGCATTGTCTGGCTTTGTGGACATAGACCTCTCCAGCAATGAAAAACGCCCGGGCCAGCGGCACCGGGCGTTGCTTGTGCCAGCCCGCCGGGCGGACCGCAAAGAGGTGGCGCTTACTTGGGTGCGGACACCGTGACCAGCGCCGGGCGCAGCACGCGATCGGCGATCGTGTAGCCGCGCTGCAGCACCGTGACCACGGTGTTCGGCTCCTGCGGGGCCGGCACCATCGAAATGGCCTGGTGGCGGTGCGGGTCGAACTTCTCGCCAACCGGGTTCAGCTCGACGATCTTGCCCTTCTCAAAGGCGCTGACGAGCTGGCGGGCGGTCAGTTCGACCCCTTCGCGCAGCTTGGCGATATCGCCCGACCCGTCGGCCAGTGCCGCCTGCAGGCTGTCCATCACGGGCAGCAGGTAGTCGGCAAAGGTCTCGATGGCGAATTTATGGGCCTTGGCGACATCCTCCTGGGCGCGGCGGCGAATGTTCTCGCCTTCCGCGGTAGCCCGCAGGAACATGTCGTAGTTCTCCTTGGCCTTGGCTTCAAGCGCGGCCAACTGGGCCGCCACGTCCACGGTGGCGGCGTTATCGGCCTGGCCGGCCGGGGCGGTGTTCAGCTCCTCGCTGGCTGGCGTGAGCGGCGGCGTGGTGGATGGCGTCTGCTTCTGTTCTTCCATGTCGATCCGTATCAAACAAAGGCGCGGCCTGTCTAGCGCAGGCCGCCGGGTGGTCAATCGGCAAATGTAGCCTGCAGTTGGTGGCAGGCCCCCGGATTTTCAAGTGCGCACCGCGACAGTGCAGTGAAATACAAGGTTACAAAGAGGGGTCTACGGAAATAGGGGTCATATTGCTTTGCTGCAGCGCACCCCCTAAGATGAAACCGTATAAAAATGACAAAAATAACGGGGTCGAAGATGCAACTCAAGTGGGGCCACTCTCGAAAGGTTAGCCATGCATAAGCTGCCTGTTCTGACGGTCTTCCTTCTCGCCGCATTATCGGTGATGACAGTCTTCATCTGCCTCTCCGGCGCCTTCACGCCGCGAGACACCGAATACGGCAGTGGCAAGGCGGTATTCAAACACTACATCATTCCCTACGTTCGCTGACCCAGCCGGGTGAGTCCGTACAGCTTGAATCGCCGTGCGCCTCACCCCCTGACGCCGTCGATCTGGCGGCGATCGCGCTTGGTCGGGCGCCCCTGCAGCTTCGATGCAGGCTCCACGTTAAGCCGCCGGTTCTCGGCGTCCTGCCGCCGGCGCGCCTCGCTGGCCTCGGTTTCCGCATAAAGCGTCTGGGCTACCGCGGCCGGGCCGCGTAAGCACGCAATCCCTTTCACCACGACTTCCCAGCGTTGCTGGTGCGCCTCCAGGACGACGGTGTCGCCCGGCTTGACCTCGCGCGAATTCTTGCACGCCTGGCCGTTGACCTGCACCTTGCCACGGTCCACCGCCTCGGCAGCCAGCGAGCGAGTCTTGAAGAAGCGCGCGCACCACAGCCATTTGTCGATGCGCAGGCGGGCATCGGCCTCGAAAGATACACTCATCTCATCACCCCCTTCCGTTGGGCAGCGCCGCGCTCATGCTGCGGCGCCGCGCGTCTGCGCGTGCGTGCGGCGGGCCTCCAGCTCATGCGGATGCGGCAGCCGCAGCGGCCAGCCCTGCAAGTGCTGCAAGCCGATCTCCGCCAGCCCGGCAATCCAGCTTTCCGAATCGTTGAGGCAGGGAATGTAGTGGAACACCTTGCCGCCTGCCACGTGGAACTCGGAGCGCCCTTCCATGGCGATCTCTTCCAGCGTCTCCAGGCAATCGGCCGGAAAGCCCGGGCAAAACACGTCTACCCGGCCGGTGCCGACCTTGCCGAGCTCCTGCAGGGTGGGCGCGGTATAGGGCTGCAGCCATTCCGCCTTGCCAAAGCGCGACTGAAAGGTAACCTGGTACTGCCCAGGCTGCAGGCCCAGCGCCTCGCCCAGCAGGCGCCCGGTCTTGAGGCACTCGCA
Source organism: Cupriavidus sp. GW822-FHT02D05 (assembly GCF_058802485.1). NCBI lineage: Bacteria > Pseudomonadati > Pseudomonadota > Betaproteobacteria > Burkholderiales > Burkholderiaceae > Cupriavidus > Cupriavidus sp. GW822-FHT02D05. The sequence continues at coordinate 427,416 of NZ_JBXAOE010000002.1, forward strand.
ATGGTAGGGATCGCCGAGCTCCAGCGTGCGGCGCGGTACGCCGTGAAACGACAGGATCAGCTTGTCGCCCCGCGCAAAATCCGGCGTGCCATGCTGCGCCCAGTATGCCCCCACCTGCTGGTGCAAGGCGGCAATATAGGCCGGATGGTCGTGGAAATGCTTGACCAGCCGCAGCTCCGGCTGGTTGCGCCACTGCTTGAGTACCCGGAACACCTCGTCGAAGCCCGTCGCCGTGGTGGTGCCGGAGTACTGCGGGTACAACGGCAGCAGCAGGATGCGCTCGGTCCCCTGGCGGCGCAGCGCTTCCAGCACCGAGCCGATCGAGGGATTGCCGTACCGCATGGCGCACGCCACCGTCACCTCATGGCCTTGCTGGTTCAGCAGCAGTTGCAAGGCGTGAGCCTGGCGCTCGGTGTGCACTAGCAGCGGGGAACCCGTCATATGCGCCTCCCGCAGCCAGATCGACTCATACTTCATCGCCGAGGCGCGCGAGCGCAGTGGCACGATGATGCCGTACAGCAGCGGCAGCCACGCCGCGCGTGGGATCTCCACGACGCGCGGGTCGGACAGGAACTGCTTGAGGTAGCTGCCGACCGCCTTCGGCGTTGGCGCATCCGGGGTGCCAAGGTTGATCAGCAGGATGGCCGTGCGCGGCGCCTGGCCATGCTGGTAGGCCGGTTCAGGGGTGAGCGTCATGTAATTTCCGGTGTGGCGGGGCGGCGCGGGCACAGGGCGCGCGGCCGCCAGGTCTCGCCGAGCTTACAGGATGAGGGGAACAGGCAGTTTGTGAGACCGGGCCGGGCCAACACTAGTTCTGGCTGAGCGCGCTGGACAACAAGCGCGCGGTGATGTCGACAATCGGGATCACCCGCTCGTAGGCCATGCGGGTCGGCCCGATCACCCCGAGCGTGCCGACGATCTGGCCGTCGACTTCGTAGGGCGCGGTAATGACCGCCATGTCTTCGAGCGGCACCAGCTTGCTCTCGCCGCCGATGAAGATCTGCACGCCCTGGGCGTGGCTGGAGACATCGAGCAGCTTGAGCAGGCCGGTCTTGTGCTCGAACACGTCGAACAGGCGGCGCAGCTTTTCCATGCTGGAGGACAGGTCTTCCACCTCCAGCAGCTTGCGCTCGCCCGAGATGAAGACGTGGTCGTCCTCCCCCTCGGCCATGGCATTGCTGCCCGCCTCCACCGCGGCCTGCATCAGTTGCGACATATCCATGCGCAGCGCCTGCAGCTCGCCGCGCAGGTGGTCGCGCACATTGTCGAAGCTCATGCCGGCAAAGTGCGAGTTGATGAAATTGGCGGCTTCGACCAGCTGGGACGGGGTGTATGGCAGCTCGGTCTGGATGATGCGGTTCTGCACGTCGCCCTCGGGGGTGACGATGATCAGCAGGATGCGCTTGTCCGAAAGCCGCATGAACTCGACCTGGCGGAACGCCTGGGCGCGCCTGGGGGTCATCACCACACCGGCGAACTGCGACAGGTTGGACAAGGTGTGCGCCGCCGACGTGATCATCCGCTGCGGCCCGAGCTGCTGGCCGTGCAGCTGGCCCCGGATCTTGCCGGTCAGCTCGGCCAGGTTGAGCGCGCCATCCAGCGGCTGGGCGGTCAGCATGGTATCCACGAACAGCCGGTAGCCGCGCGGCGTGGGGATACGCCCGGCCGAGGTATGCGGGCTGGCAATGAACCCCATTTCCTCCAGGTCGGACATCACATTGCGGATGGTGGCCGGAGACAGGTCGAGCCCCGAGTACTTCGACAAGGTCCGTGAGCCCACGGGCTGCCCCTCGGCGATGTAGCGCTCGATGAGGGTTTTGAGAAGCGTTTTCGCACGTTCATCCATGATGTTCCTGATTTTACGCAAGTTTTCACCATTCGGGCGGCTCATCGGCGATCCGGCCCGGCGCCAAGCGCCCTCCTGCTGACAATGGTCACGGCGGTATGGTCTAATCCCGGCATGTCTTCGCTCCCCAAGCCCGGCGCCGCGCGCGCCCCATTTCGCACCGTCGCCCTGATCGGCAGGTACGCCACAGCCGGCATCGAGGGCCCGCTGGAAGAGCTGGCCGCCTGTATCCTCAGGAACGGCCAGGATGTGGTGTTCGAGCGAGACACTGCCCTGGCCACCGGGCTGACCGACTATCCGGCACTGGCGCCCGACGAGATCGGCAAGCATGCCGATGTGGCGGTGGTGCTCGGCGGCGACGGCACCCTGCTGGGCCTGGCGCGCCAGCTGGCCGGCTACCCGGTGCCGCTGATCGGCGTGAACCACGGGCGCCTTGGCTTCATGACCGACATCCCCTTGCAGGACGTGCACTCGGTGCTGCCCGACATGCTGGCGGGCCGCTACGAGTCCGAGACCCGCATGCTGCTGGAGTCCCAGGTGGTGCGCGACGATGGCGTGATCTTCTCCGCGCTGGCCTTCAACGACGTCGTGGTCAACCGTTCCGGCATTTCAGGCATGGTCGAGCTGGCGGTGTCGGTGGACGGCCACTTCATGTACAACCAGCGCTCCGATGGCCTGATCGTCTCCACGCCGACCGGCTCGACCGCCTATGCGCTGTCGGCGGGTGGCCCGATCCTGCACCCGACCCTGTCGGGCCTGGTGCTGGTGCCGATTGCCCCGCATGCGCTGTCCAACCGCCCGATCGTGCTGCCGCACGACGCCGAAGTGTCGATCGAGGTCGCCACGGCGCGTGACGCCAGCGTGAACTTCGACATGCAGTCGCTAACCTCGCTCTTGCCCGGCGACCGCATCGTGGTGCGGCGCTCGGCCAAGACCGTCAACCTGCTGCACCCGATCGGCTACAACTATTACGCCACGCTGCGCAAGAAGCTGCACTGGCATGAGTACCCGAGCGAAGACAACCGACTCTGATCCGCCCCGGCCCGCACCGATCCGGCCCAGATCCGTCCCCTGACATCACCCAGCCCCGACCCGTCGACCACGATGCTGCGCAGCCTGTCCATCCGCGATTTCGTCATTGTCGATACCCTCGACCTCGACTTCTCCCCGGGCTTCACCGTCTTCACCGGCGAGACCGGCGCCGGCAAGTCGATCCTGATCGATGCGCTGGCCCTGGTGCTGGGTGAGCGCGCCGACGCCGGCGTGGTCCGCGAAGGCGCCGCCCGGGCCAGCATCAGCGCCACCTTTTCCACCCCGGCCGGGCTCGACGCCTGGCTGGCCGAACACGATCTCACCGGCGACGAAGGCACGGTGCTGCTGCGCCGCACGGTCGACGCCAGCGGGCGCGGCAAGGCCTTTATCAATGGCGCCGCCGCCACGCTGGGCCAGCTGCGCGACATCGGCGACCGCCTGGTCGATATCCACGGCCAGCATGCCCATCAACTGCTGCTGCGCCCCGACGCCCAGCGCCTGCTGCTCGATGCCCATGCCGGGCTCACCGCGCAGGCCGGCGCGGTAGCCGAAGCCTGGCGCTCGTGGCGCGCGTGCGTGCGCCAGCGCGAAACCGTCGAGCACCGCTCGCGCGAGATGCAGCTGGAACGCGAGCGTCTCGAATGGCAGGTCGGCGAGCTCGAGAAGCTGGCGCCGCAACCCGGCGAATGGGAAGACATCCAGGCCGAGTACAACCGGCTGTCGCACGCCGCCGGGCTGATCGAGGGCAGCCGCGCCGCGCTCGAGGCGCTGTCCGAGGCCGATGGCTCGGTGCTGTCCGGGCTTAACAGCGTGGTGCAGCGCCTGCGGCAGATGGCTGACGTCGACCCCGCGCTGGGCGACGTACTGGCGGCGCTGGACCCGGCGCTGGTCCAGGTCGAGGAGGCCGCTCACTCGCTCAACCGCTACGTCGACCGGATCGACCTGGACCCCGAACGCTTGCAGGTGGTGGAGGCGCGCATGCAGGCGCTGCACACCACCGCGCGCAAGTACCGGATGCCGCCCGAGCAGCTGCCGGACGAACTGATGGCGCGCCGCCAGCAACTGGACGATCTCCAGTCCGCGCAGGACCTGAACAAGGCGATGGCGCGCGAAGCCGCGGCCCGCGCCGCCTACCTCACCATCGCCCAGCACCTCGGCGCTGCCCGCAAGGTGGCGGCCGAAAGCCTGTCGGCCGCCGTGACGGATGCCATGCAGGGCCTGTCCATGGCGGGCGGCAGTTTCGCGGTGGCGCTGCACCCGCTCGACGAAGGGCAGAGCCACGGCCTGGAACAGGTCGAATTCCTGGTGGCAGGCCATGCCGGCGTCAGCGCGCGCCCCTTGGCCAAAGTGGCGTCGGGCGGCGAACTGGCCCGGATCAGCCTGGCGATTTCCGTCATTACCAGCGAGGCCGCGCCCACCCCCACCCTGATCTTCGACGAAGTCGACACCGGCATCGGCGGCGCGGTGGCCGAGGTGGTAGGCCGCCGCCTGCAGGAACTCGGCCGCGCCCGCCAGGTGTTGTGCGTGACCCACCTGCCGCAGGTGGCCGCCCAGGCCGGCGCCCACCTGCTGGTCAGCAAGGAGACCAGCCAGCGCGATGGCACAGGCTCGGTCACCCGCTCGCGCATCCGCGCCCTCGACCCCGCCGGCCGCGTGGTCGAAACCGCGCGCATGCTGGGTGGGACCACGGTGACGCCCACCACAGTGCAACACGCCGAGGAGATGCTCGCGCAAGGCCTGCGCGGCACCACCGGCACGGCCCGGGAGGCGCGCCGCTCACGGCGCAGCGCAGGCTGATCGCCTGCGCCCTGGCCCGTAACCATTCAGGAGTTTCCCCATGTCACTCGGCAAACAGCCACACTCCCGCTCGCTGGCTCGCCCTCTGCGGATCACCGCCGCCTGCGGCCTGCTGGCCTTGCTGGCCCTGACCGCTTGCCAGGCGCAACAGCGCCCGTCGGCGCCACCGCTCAACAGCATCAGCGCCGATCGCGCCGTAGGCGACATCATGGTGCGCTTCTCCGCGCCGCCCGTCACCGTGTCCGAAGACGCCGATCGCTTGCTGGCGTCGATTGCCGGGCCGATCCGCTTCGTCGTCAAGCGGCCCATGTCGGGCGGCGTGTGGCTGGTCACCGCGATCTCCGCGTCGGCCGATGCCACGATCGACCAGGCGCTTGCCACGCTGCGCGGCACCCCCCGCATCGAGCTGGCCGAGCCTGACCGCGTGCTCAAGCCGAACCGCACCCAGCCCATTGGCCGCGACATGCCGGCGAGCTGATTCCGGCGGCGACCCGATTCCTGTCGTCGGAATCCATGACTTGGACGTTGAAGGTTGAAAGCTGAAGGTGGAAGGTTGAAAGCTGAAGGTGGAAGGTTGAATGCTGTAACCGCGGTCAGTCCGAAGCGGCATCAACGGGAGAAGGCAGACATGCAGGCAAAGCGTCAATTCCAATCTGGCGAAACGCGGCGCGTGGCGCCCCATGTCGCCCTGCTGCTGGCGCTGGGCGCCGCCCTCTGGCTGGGTGCGCCAGCCGCAGCCAGCGCAGCCCCCGACCCCGCCGCGCGCCCCGCGCCGCACTACACCGGCAACTTCATCGTGCGCTGGCGTGACGGCAGCACAAGCACAACCGCCGGCGCAAGCGCCACCAGCGCCAGCGACAGCGCCGCTGCCAGCGGCCTGTCCGAGCGCATGCTGAGCGTGCGCCAGAGCACCGGCGTGGCGCTCTCGGTCAAGCGCCAGATGGGCGGCAGCCTGCAACTGCTGAGCGTCTCCGGCAGCGATGCCGCCGACCCGGAAGGTACCGCCGCCCGGCTGCGCCAGGATCCGCGCATCGCGGAAGTGGTGCCGGACCGCTGGCTGCGGCTGCACGACACCGTGCCTAACGATCCCGAGTTCGCACTCAACCAGCCCTACCTCGGCACCCCCGCCCAGGTGGTGGGCGGCGTGAACCTGCCGCCCGCATGGGACCGCACGCGCGGCAGCAGCAGCCTGGTGATCGCCGTGCTCGATACCGGCTACCTGCCACACCCCGATCTGGCCGGCCGCATTGTGCCCGGCTATGACTTCATTACCGATCCGTCCATCGCCAACGACGGCGATGGACGGGACGCGAATGCCACCGACGCCGGCGACGGCGTGCCGGCGGGCTTCACCTGCCCAGGCACCACCACGCCGACCACGACCGCAACCAACAATAGCTGGCACGGCACCCGCGTGGCAGGCACGCTTGGCGCACTCACCAATAACGGGGTGAATATCGCCGGTGTGGACTGGAACGCCCGCATCCAGCCGGTGCGCGTCTCCGGCCGCTGCGGCGCGCTGCTCTCGGACACGGTGGATGGCATGCGCTGGGCTGGCGGCCTCTCCGTACCCAATGTGCCGGCCAACCCCACCCCGGCGCGCGTGATCAACGTGAGCCTGGGCGGCGGGACCTGCTCCAGCATCGAGCAGCAAGCCGTGACCGACCTCGCCGCGAATGGCGTGGTGGTGGTTGCCGCCACGGGCAACAGCGCCGGCGCGGTCGAGGCACCCGCCGACTGCGCCGGCGTGGTCGCCGTAACGGCACATGCCAATGACGGCGAGAACGCCAGCTATGCCAATGTGGGGCCGCAGGTTGCGCTGAGCGCGCCGGGCGGCGGCTGCGGCAACTCCAAGGTGTCGGGCGGCAAATGCTCGGTGGCGGAGTCGTTCATCCGGACCCTGTCCAATGACGGCACCACTTCGCTTGGCAACTACAACGTCATCAACTCGCAAGGCACCAGCTTTGCCGCGCCGCTGGTATCGGGCGTGGTGTCGCTGATGCTCGCCGCCAACCCGGCCCTAACGCCCGCCCAGGTGCTTGCCACCTTGAAGAGTTCGGCACGGCCCCATCCGGCTGGCACCTATTGCACGGCCGCCGCCAATGCCGGCATCTGCGGCGCAGGCCTGCTCGATGCCAATGCTGCCGTGGCCGCCGGCACGCAGGTGGTCCAGCCGGCCCCCGCCGCGCCAGCCGCCTCCTCGGGCGGCGGCGGCGGCGCGATTTCGTGGCCGCTCGCGCTCGGGCTGGGCGCGCTTGGCTTGCTGTTGAACTGGGTCGGACGCCGCCGGCGCCCGGTGCGGTCGCGCTGAAACCGCGCTGAAACCGCGCTGAATTCGCGCTGAATTCGCGCTGAATTCGCGGCGCGCGGGGCACCGTCCGGCCTCCGCCCGGCGCGCCCCTTGTCCGCGCGCCTATGCCGGTGGCTCGCCCCGGCGGCGCTGCCACCACTCCTGCACCAGCCATAGCCCCAGGCCGGCCAGCGCGCCGGCCGCGTGCGAGATGCGCACGACCCCGAACCCCCACTGCGGGTCGAACACCACGGGCGCGAGCCACGACTGCTCAAGCCAGGTCTTGACCAACACACCAAGGCAGAGCGCCACGCCGAGCACGCGCGACACGCCGCTTCCATAGAGCAGCCGCAGCCCGCCCCACAGGGCCAACCCGTGCAACGCGCCGGACAATCCGCCATACCAGCCCACCGACGGCACCCGGCATAACGCCAGTTGCACCGCAACGCCGCAGGCGAACAGGACCGCCAACATCGCGCCGGCGCGCGCCTCGCGGCCAATCAGCAGGAACAGGCCCGCGGCGGCCAGCAGGTCCGCCAGCCAGTGCTGCCAGCCAAGGTGGACCCACATTGCCGTCAGCAGGCGCCACCACTGGCCCGCCACGCCGTGGCCCATGACCGCATCGCGCAGATAGAGCCCGTGCGCGTGCAGCCACGGAATGAAGGTAAAAGCGGCACCCAGGGCGGCCGTGAGCGCCAGTACGGCCAGCACGCCCGGCCATCCCGGCCGGCGCGCCGCGCCAGCCGCCGGCACGTTCATTTGCCGCCGGCGGCAACCGGCTCGCCGAACACCGCTTGCCAGAGGGTGCGCACGTGTTCCGCCTGCTGCGCCACCACGGCCGGCGCAACCCGTGCGTGGACCTGCCCGTCCAGGCGCAGCTGGTGCTGGCGGGCACGGAACAGGCGATAGGCATCGCCCACTTCGCGCGCCAGCGTGGCATCGATCAGGCCGATTTCGCCGGCCGTGCGCAGCAGCGCGATATTGCCGGCATTGCGCGTGAGCGCGGGATGATCGTGGCTGTGCAGCAGCACGAGGTATTGCACCGTGAACTCGATGTCGACCATGCCGCCGCGATCATGCTTGAGGTCGAACAATCCGCTTGGATTGGGATGGCCATCGGCCACCTTGTGGCGCATGGCGACGATCTCGCCGCGCAGCGTGGCGGCGTCGCGCGGCTGGCGCAGGATCTCGTCGCGCAGGCTCTCGAAATGCGCGCCGATCTCGGGGTCGCCCGCGCAAAAACGCGCGCGGGTAAGGGCCTGGTGCTCCCACACCCACGCGGTGTTGTCGCCCTCGCGCTGCTGGTAGCGGCGAAAGCCCTCGAAGCTGGTCACCAGCAGCCCGGCCTCGCCGTTGGGGCGCAGGCGCGTGTCGACATCGAACAGCGTGCCGGCCGCGGTATGGCTGGTCAGCCAGGTGATCAAGCGGCGCGCGTAGGCGGCATAGACGTCAGGCGCGCGCTCGTGCTCGTCCTCGTAGAGGAAGATGATGTCGAGGTCGGAGGCATAGCCCAGCTCCTTGCCGCCCAGCTTGCCGTAGGCGATCACGGCAAAACGCGGCTGCTCGGCATGCCGGGTCGCCAGCTGGCGCCAGACGGCCTGCAGGGTCACCTCGAGCATGGCATCGGCCAGGTCCGACAGCCGGTCGGCGATCTGCTCGACGGTCAGCATGCCTTGCAGGTCTTGCAACAGGACGCGGAAAGTCTCGGCGTGGTGCTCGCGGCGCAGGATGTCCATCTGCGCTTCGATCTGCCCGTCGGCCGCGTCGAGGCGCGCGGCAAGGCGGCTGCGAAAGCCAGCCCAGTCGGGCGCGCCCGCCAGGGCATCGCTGTCGAGCAGTTCGTCGAGCAGCTGCGGGTGGCGGGTCAGGTAGGCGGCGGCCCAGCTCGATGCGTGCAGCGTGTCGGCCACGCGCGCCATCGCCTGCGGGTACTCGGAAAGCAGCGACAGGTAGGACGCGCGGCGGCTGATGGCATCCAGGAAATCGACAAAGCGGGCGATGGTGCGGTCGGCATCTTCCTGGCGCGAGGCCAGGTCAAGCGCGCGGTTGACCAGCAGGTCAAAACGCACCCGGCTGGGCTCGGACAGCGCACGGTAGCGCAGCGAGCCGCCGATGGCGCGCAGGCGGTCGAGCAGCCCGGTGCAATCGCCGAAGCCGGCTGAGGCCAGGCGTTCGCACGGCGGTTCATCCTGTTCTTCCTGGATCAACGCCGGCCACAACGCCTCGCACGGCGCGTGCGCTTCATCGGGGTCCGAGAAGGTGGCCTCGAACTGTTGCGCCACCGGATCCTGCAGCGACGCCAGCCGCTCGAGCAAGGCCGGCCAGTCGGCGCAGCCCATCATCTTCGCCACCGCCAGCTGCTCCTCTTCCGAGGTTGGCAGGTGGTGCGTCTGGGCATCGTCGCGATACTGCAGGCGGTGCTCGAGCTGGCGCAGGAAGCGGTAGGCGTGCGCCAGTTGCTCAGCCTGGCCCGCAGGCAACAGCCCATGCTCCACCGCCACCGTCAACACCTCCAGCGTGGGCCGGATGCGCAGCGCCGGGTCCTGGCCGCCGCGGATCAGCTGGAAGACCTGGGCCATGAACTCGATCTCGCGGATGCCGCCGCGGCCGAGCTTGATATTGAAGGCACGCTGGTTGACGCGCTGGCCGCCGCCTGGCGCCGCCAGCCCGCCGCTGCGCTTGGCCGCCTCGGCGCGAATCTGCGCGTGCAGCGAGCGGATCGCCGCAATCACGCCGTAGTCGAGATAGCGGCGGAAGACGAAGGGCGTGGTCAGGCTGGCCAGTTGCGCGGCGGTACGCTGCGCATGCGGGGTATCCAGCGCCGACACCACCCTGCCCTTGATCCAGGCGTAGCGCTCCCACTCGCGCCCCTGCACCATCAGGTATTGCTCCAGCATGCCGAAGCTGCAGGCCAGCGGCCCGGCGTCGCCATTGGGGCGCAGGCGCATGTCGACGCGGAACACGTAGCCGTCTCCGGTCACGTCGGCCAGCAGGTTGATCAGGCGCCGTCCCAGGCGGATGAAGTACTCGTGATTGGACAGGCTGCGTTGCCCGCCACGCGTGTCGCCGTCTTCGTCGTACAGGAAGATCAGGTCGATATCGGACGACACATTGAGCTCGCGGCCACCCAGCTTGCCCATGCCGACCACCACCAGCTCCTGGACTTCCCCACTGCTCTGCCCGACTGGACGGCCGTAGGTCGGGGCGAGGTCCGCTTCCAGCATGGCCAGGCCGTACTGGATGCCGAGCTCGGCCAGATCCGTCATCGCGCCGGTGACTTCGCCCAGCGTCGACTGCCCGCGCAGATCGCGCTCGATCACCACGCACATCACTTCCGCGCGCAAGCGGCGCAGCGCGCGCTTGATGGCGTCGTCCACGTCGGCCGACGGCGCATGCAGGACCTTGAGCCGTGCCTCCATCCAGGCGCGCGTGAGCGGCTGGTCGCGCGCGAGCGCGACGATGTCGGCCAGCTCGGGACGGGCCTGCACCATGCGGCGGGTGTAATGGGAATAGGCGGGCGAGTACAATGCCATGCCGGCACAATCGACCGGCACGAGTTCAACGGCGGCCACCACCGCGAACGGGCCGGTGGCCATGTCGGCCACGGCCTGCCTGGCAGCGCTGGAAGTGTTGCCGGGCGCATGTTCGCCGGCAGCCCCATCGGTTGCGGCGGTATCGGGCGCGGCTGCGGAACTCGTCGGATCAGTGGAAGTCATTCCTGTTACTTGGTAGCGCGTGAGCCGGCCCTGGGCCGGCGCGCGCGTTATGCACGGCCGGTCAGGCACCGAATTGGAGAGCGCCTAGTATTGTCGGATAATCTGCGCATGTCCAGCCGCGCCACCCCACCTGCCGATCCCTCCGCCGCCACCGCCGGCGGCACGCCGGCACTCGAAGGGGCCGCCGGTGCAGGCTCACCCCCATCGCAGCAAGGCAACCTGCGCGCGCTTGCGTTTGCGCGTGCTTGCGGCCGCGCCCTGCTCGCAGGCTTGCGCCATCCCGTCTGGCGCGGCCTGGGACGCGTGCTGGTGCGCCTGGCCCTGGCGCTGGTGCTGCTGGCGCTGCTCGCCGGGCTCCTGATCCGCTTCGTGCTCTGGCCGCAGGCCTCGGCCGCGCGCACCTGGCTCGAGCAGCGCGGCTCGGTGGCGCTCGCGGCCCATTTGAGCATCGGCCAGCTGGATACCTACTGGGATGGCTGGCACCCCGCTTTCCATGCCCGCGACGTCAAGGCCGTCGATGCCGAGCAGCGCGTGCTGCTGGCGGCGGGCGAGCTTGACGGCAAGCTGTCATGGCGCTCCCTGTTCAGCATGGACGTGCTGTTCCAGCGGATCTCCGCCAGCCGGACCGACCTGCTGATCCGCCGCTCCGCCGACGGCAAGCTCAAGGTGGCCGGCATGGCCGTGGATACCACCGGCGCCCAGCCGCAGGACAACCGGCTGTTCGACTGGCTGCTGGCCCAGGGCAAGGTCGAGCTCACCGACGGCAAGCTGCGCTGGCTCGACGACAAGAACAAACTGCCACAACTGGACGTGGGCGATATCCAGCTCAGCGTGCAGCGCCACGGCTCGCGCCACACGTTCAAGCTCGAAGCGCAATCGGCCACGCTTGCGCCACGCCCGCTAGTGGTGCAGGCGGACTTCCGCCATGAATACCTGCACCGCACCGGCGACTGGCACAACTGGTACGGGCAGGCCAGCTGGGATCTTGGCCGGCTGGAGCTCCCGGTGCTGCAGCGCTATCTCGCGGTCTTCGACCGGGTCACGCGCGGCACCTTCAGCACCGACGGCACCATCGAGTTTCGCGGCGGCCAGATCACCCGCAGCCAGGCCCGGCTGCGCGCCAGCAGCGTGGACCTGAAGCTCTCCGGCGCGCCCGAAGCGCTCAAGCTCGCCAGTGCCCAGGCCTTTGTCCTGCACCGCGCGGGGCGCGACCGCGACAACATCCTCACCATCGACACCCTGCTGTGGCAGCCCGAGCCGGCGGAAGGGCCGGCCGTGCCACCGGCGCAGCAAGCGCAGGCTGCTTCCGCAGCCGCGGCCTCCCCCCCCGGCGGCGCCAGCGGCGAAGGCGCCTGGCGCGAGGGCATGCGCAAGGTAGTGGTCGGCTGGGCCACCGACAACAAGGGCGCGCTGCGCAAGTTCACGCTCAAGGCACCCACCTTCGACCTGAACACCGTGCGCGCGCTGGCCACCTCGCTGCCGCTCGACACCGCTTTGTCGCGCCAGCTGCGCGCGCTCCAGCCCTCCGGCCATGTCGACAACCTGGACGTGAACTGGACCCGGGATCGCCAGGGCATGCTGAGCCGCCGCGATGGCCAGCGCCACTTCAACGTGCAGGGCACGCTGCGCAGTGTCTCGGTGCTTGGCCAGCCCGCCAACCCGCCCGTCGGCGCGAATGGCAAGCCCCACCTGGGCGTGCCGGGCTTTTCGCGGATCTCCGGCAGCTTCAGTTTCGACGAACGCCAGGGCAGCGCCCGTTTTGAAGGCAACAACGCCGCGCTGATGCTGCCGGGCATGTTCGAGGATCCGCGCCTGTCGTTCGACCAGATCAACGGCGAAGTGCGCTGGACCAACGACAATGGCAAGCTGGCGGTGCGCACCGACGGCGTGCAATTCGCCAATGCGGATACCGCTGGCAGCGTACGCGGCACATGGCACGCCGGCGGCGACGGGCACGGCGGCATTGCCGACCTGACCGGCGAACTGACCCGCGCCCAGGTCAGCCGTGTGCCGCGCTACCTGCCCATGGGCATACCCGCCTCCACGCGCCAGTACCTGGCTGGCGCCCTGGTCGGCGGCGATGCCAGCGGCGTCAAGTTCCTGCTCAAGGGCGACCTGGAGCACTTCCCCTTCCACAGCCCGTTCGAGGGCGCCGGCGACTTCCGGGTCGAGGTGCCCATCCAGCATGTCAGCTACCAGATCGCGCCCCATGTCAGCGCGCCGGCGGGCAGCGCTGCCAGCGCCAGCAATGGCGGCAAGGCCTGGCCGAACTTCACCGACATCAACGGCCACTTGCTGTTCGAGCGCGGCGGCCTGTCGTTCGTCGCGCAGCGCGCCGGCGTGCAAGGCGCCACCGGCGTCACGCTGCAGGACGTCAATGGCCGCATCGCAGACCTCGGCGAGCATGGCCGCCTGGTGCTGGACGGCAGCGCCAGCGGGTCGATGGCAGGCTTCCTGCGCTTCGTTGCCGCCAGCCCGGTGCGCGACTGGACCGGCCAGGTGCTGACGGATATGCGCGCCCAGGGCAACGGCGAGCTTCGGCTCAAGCTTGACCTGCCCCTGACCGAGGCGCAGGCGACCAAGGTCGACGGCCAGTTCCGGCTGCCCGGCAACGAGGTGGTGCTGATCCCGCAATTGCCAGTGCTGGCCGGCACCACCGGCGTCGTCGCATTCAACGAGCACGGCTTCCAGCTCAACGACCTGCGCGCCCGCTTCCTGGGCGGTGAGATTCGCGCTGGCGGGGGCAGCCAGCCCGACGGCACGATCCGGGTCAATGCCGGTGGCAACCTCACCGCCCAGGGCATCCGCGAAGCGTTTGGCGCCTCGTCGGCGGCCGGGCTGGTACAGAAGCTGGAAGGCAGCACCGCCTACAGCGCCGTGATCGGCGTGCGCGATCACCAGCCCCAGATCACGGTCGCATCGGAGCTGGCCGGGCTGGCGGTGAACCTTCCCGCACCCATGGCCAAGAGCGCGGCGCAGGCCGTGCCAATGCGCTTTGAGCTGCGCCCGTCATCCGCCCGCGCCGGCAGCGAGGAGATGCTGGCGCAATATGGCAACGTGCTCAATGCACGCTACCTGCTGCGCCGCAATGGCGACGCTGTGGAAGTGCAAGCCGGCGGGATCGGCATCGAGCAGCCGGCACCGCAGCCCGCCAGCGGCGTCACCGCGGCGCTCACGGCCAGCCGCTTCGACCTGGACGCGTGGCGCGCCCTGCTGGCGGAAGCCAGCAAGGCCAGTGCAGGCAATGCCGCACCGGTGTCCGCCTACCTGCCGGAACGCATTTCCGCGCGCGCGCGCGCGCTGCACGCCTTTGGCCGCGAGTTTGACGATGTCGTGCTCGAGGCCACCCGCGAAAGCGCTGGCTGGGGCATGCAGATCGAGTCCCGCCAGGTGGCGGGGAACCTGCGCTGGCGCAGCGATGCGGCCACCCCCGCAGGCGCGCTCACGCTGCGCCTGTCGCATCTGAGCATTCCGGACACGGGCGACGCCGCCAGCGCCGGCGATCCGCTCGACGGCAGCACCAGCGACCTGCCCGCGCTGGACCTGGTTGCCGATCGGTTCGAACTGCACGGCCGCGACTTCGGCAAGCTGGAGGTCAAGGCGCGCTCCAGCGAAGACGGCGGCGAGCCCGTATGGACACTGGACCGTCTGGTCATCGAGCAACCGGGCGCGACATTTACCGGCAGCGGCAGCTGGCGCTTGCCGCGCCGGGTGCGCGAAGGCGCTGCCGCCGAGCGCCGCACGCTGCTCGACTTCAAGCTCGACGTGCGCAACGGCGGCCAGGTGCTGGAGCGTATGGGCCTGCCCCACATGCTGGCTGATGGCCACGGCACCTTCGAAGGCCGGATTGGATGGCGCGGCTCGCCGCTGTCGATCGACTACCCTACCTTGTCGGGCCGGATGAAGCTGCAGCTGGAGAATGGCCAGATCCTCAGCGTGGACCCGGGCGCGGCCAAGCTGCTGGGCGTGCTCAGCCTGCAAGGCCTGATGCGGCTGGCCACCTTCGACTTCCGCGGCGTGGCGGGCCAGGGCATGGTGTTCGACGAGATCACCGGCACCGGCACGATCGAGAACGGCGTGGCCAGCACCAAGGACTTCGCGCTCAAGGGCGGACAGCTGCGCGCCTCGATGACCGGCAGCGCGAACATCCCGCGCGAAACGCAGGACCTGGACGTGACGGTCGTGCCGCGCATCAACGCCACCTCCGCCTCGGTGGCGGCGGCGTTCATCAATCCCGCGCTCGGCATCGGCACACTGGCGGCGCAGTTGCTGTTCGCTGACGAATTCTCCAGGGCCTTCAGCCGCCGCTTCCATATCAGCGGTGGCTGGGCGAACCCGCAGATCATCAAAGTGGGGGAGAATAAGACCGATTCGCCGCCCGTGCAGGGTTTGTTCAATCGTGTCTACCCGGCGCCATAACCGTAGCGACCGGCCCTGCCGTCCGAGCCCCGCCGCGCAGCCGCCGCAAGCCAAGGAAACCGCTTCATGACCGCAAACGCCTCCGCATCAGCACCCAGCGCAGCCCCTAGCTCGGCCCACGGCGCGACCCCTTTTCGCGTCGCTGCCATCCAGACCATCAGCGGGGTTTCGCCCGAGGCCAACCTGGCCCGCGCCGACGCGCTGATCGCGCAGGCCGCCAAGGGCGGCGCCGAACTGGTGCTGCTGCCGGAGTACTTCTGCATGATGGGCCTGCGCGAAGGCGACAAGGTGGCGATCCGCGAGCGCGACGGCGACGGGCCGATCCAGTCATTCCTGGCCGATGCCGCGCGCCGCCACCGGATCTGGCTGGTCGGCGGCACCCTGCCCTTGTGGTGCGAGGACGAGGCCCGCGTCTACAACACGTCGCTCGTCTACGACCCGCGCGGCGAACGCGTGGCGCGCTACGACAAGATCCACCTGTTCGGCTTCACGCGCGGCACTGAAAGCTACGACGAATCGCGTACCATCCTGGCCGGCCAGACCCCGGTCAGCTTCGAGGCGCCCTGTGGACGGGTCGCCATGTCGGTCTGCTATGACTTGCGCTTCCCGGAGCTCTACCGCCAGCTCGCCGAGAGCGGCGGCACCAGCTTGATTTTGATGCCGGCCGCCTTCACCTACACCACCGGCCAGGCACACTGGGAGATCCTGCTGCGCGCCCGCGCCATCGAAAACCAGTGCTATGTGCTGGCCGCCGCACAGGGCGGGAAGCACGAGAACGGACGGCGCACCTGGGGCCACTCGATGCTGATCGATCCCTGGGGCGAGGTGATGGCGGTGCTGCCGGAAGGCGAAGGCGTGGTGAGCGGGCTGATCGACCCCGCGCGCCTGGACGAGGTGCGGCAGAACCTGCCTGCGCTGCGCCATCGGGTGCTGTAGCATGTACAAGCAATGACCTGGCCGATTCCCCGATTCCCCGATTCCCGGGAATCGCCAGCATCCCAGATTTTTACGCGGCGGCGTCATTTCGCCACCGCGGCACGACGATAAAGGACAACCATGAACGCCGGCGACCTCGGAATCCGCAACCTCGCCACCGCCCAGCAGTTGCTGCTGGCGCCCTACGGCCTGGACGAAACCAATCTGCAGCGCGTGCTGGCGGACATCTTCACGCATAAGGTCGACTACGCCGACCTCTACTTCCAGTACACCCGCAACGAGGCGTGGAGCCTGGAAGAAGGCATCGTCAAGTCGGGCAGCTTCAGCATCGACCAGGGCGTTGGCGTGCGCGCCGTGTCCGGCGACAAGACCGCCTTTGCCTACTCCGACGACATCAGCCTGGACGCCTTGCTCAAGGCCGGCTCAGCAACCCGCACCATCGGCCGCGCTGGCAGCGGCCGCGTCAAGGTGGCGAGCAAGATGGCCTCCCAGGGCGGGCGCAACCTGTACTCGCCCAATGACCCGCTGGACTCGATGGACGCCGCCGAAAAGGTGGCGCTGCTCGAGCGCGTGGAACGCATGGCCCGCGCCAAGGACCCGCGCGTGGTGCAGGTGATGGCAGGCCTGGCCGGCGAATACGATGTGGTGCTGGTGGCGCGCAGCGACGGCGTCATCGCCGCCGACGTGCGCCCGCTGGTGCGGGTCTCCGTCACGGTGATCGCCGAGCAGAACGGACGCCGCGAGATCGGCTCCTCCGGCGGCGGCGGGCGCTATGCCTACGGCTATTTCACCGATGAGCTGCTGCGCCAGTACGTGGACGAGGCCGTGGCCTCGGCGCTCGTCAACCTCGAGGCGCGTCCGGCTCCCGCCGGTGCGATGACCGTCGTGCTCGGCCCGGGCTGGCCCGGCGTGCTGCTGCACGAGGCCATCGGCCATGGCCTGGAAGGCGACTTCAACCGCAAGGGCTCGTCGGCCTTCGCCGGCCGCATGGGTGAGCGCGTGGCGGCCAAGGGCGTGACGGTGGTGGACGACGGCACGCTGGCCAACCGCCGCGGCTCGCTCAACCTCGACGACGAGGGCAACCCGACCCAGTGCACCACGCTGATCGAGGACGGCATCCTCAAGGGCTATATCCAGGACACGCTCAACGCGCGCCTGATGAAGATGCCGGTAACCGGCAACGCACGCCGCGAGAGCTACGCTGCGCTGCCGATGCCGCGCATGACCAACACCTACATGCTCAATGGCAACCGCGACCCGCAGGAGATCATCGCCAGCGTCAAGCGCGGCCTCTACGCGGTCAACTTCGGCGGCGGCCAGGTCGACATCACCAACGGCAAATTCGTCTTCTCCGCCAGCGAGGCTTACCTGATCGAGGACGGCAAGATCACCGCCCCGGTCAAGGGCGCCACGCTGGTCGGCAACGGCCCGGAATCGCTCAAGGACGTCACCATGATCGGCAACGACATGCGCCTGGACTCGGGCGTGGGCGTGTGCGGCAAGGAAGGCCAGAGCGTGCCGGTGGGCGTGGGCCAGCCGACCCTGCGCATTGAGAACATGACGGTGGGCGGCACGGCCTGATTGCCGTCCCGCTGGTCGGGCAGGTCGGGCGCGGTCCCTAGCCGTTCAGGGCCGCGCCTCGTAGATCAGGTTGAACGGCGTTTGCGCTGCCCGGCGAAAACGCGAAAACCCGCCCTGCTGCACCACCGATCGCATGCGTGCCTCGCCCGACTGGGCGCCCAGGCACAGCCCCACCTCCTGCGAGCGCGACGCTGGCGTGCAAATGAAGGTCGAGGCCGAGTAAAACACCCGCCCGACCGGGTTCAGGTTGTCTTCGAGCCGGTCGTTGGCGAAAGGCTCGACGATCATCCAGGTGCCGTCCGGGCGCAAGGTCTCGCGCACATGCGCGGCGGCGCCTACCGGATCGCCCATGTCGTGCAGGCAGTCGAACACGGCCACCAGGTCGTAATCCTTGCCGCCATACTCCTTGGCTTTTGCCACCTCGAAATGCACGCGGTCCTGCACGCCGGCGCGCGCCGCCGCCTCGGTGGCAAAGCGGATCGACGGCTCGTGGTAGTCAAAGCCGTAGAACTCCGATGCCGGATACGCCTGCGCCATGATGATGGTGGAGGCGCCATGCCCGCAGCCCACGTCGGCCACGCGAGCGCCAGCCTGCAGCCTGGCCTGCGCATCCTCTAGCGCGGGAATCCATTCCGCCGTCAGGTGCGCCGCATAGCCCGGACGGAAAAACCGCTCGGTGCCGTGAAACAGTGACGGATCGTGTTCATGCCAGCCCAGCCCGCGCCCGTTGCGAAAGGCGTCCACGATCTTGGGAATCGCCTTGAACTGCGCGACGGCGATCTGGAAAGCGCCTGGAATAAAGGCGGGGCTGCCCTCCTGCGCCAGCGCGAAGGCCTGCTCCTCGGTCAGGCTGAACAGATCGGTGGCCGGGTCGTACGCGACATAGCCGCTGGCCGCCTGCGCGGACAGCCACTCGAGCAGATAGCGCTCATCGGTATGGGTTTTCTCGGCCAGCACCTGCACTGTCATCGGTTTCTCGGCCAAGGCTTTGTACAGGCCAAGCGTATCGCCGACCACGATGGTGGCTGCATGCATCACCGCGCCCAGATCCTGGACGAACTGCCCCATGAAGGCGTTTAGCCTCCCCTCATCGATCGCCATGATGTTTCCCTCCCCCCCTCAGCCCCGCGTGCCTGAGCCGCCCGGCACGCCGCGTTCGCCTGTCTTCCCCCCGGGCAAACCGGTGCAGGCGCCGCCGCCGCACTGCGGTGCGCGCTGGCGACGCCTATACTGGCCTCATTCATGTTGGTTCACGCACGGGAAGGCGCCAATACGCAGCATTGCGTACCCGCGCGCTACCCAAAGCCGCCGCAATGCTCACATCCAGCCGCTGCCAGGATGGCCAGGCGCTCTCCATGCTCGCCAGGCTGACCGCGCGCGAGCAGCAGGTGCTGCGCTGGCTGGCGCACGGCAAGACGGACCGCGAAATTGCGGGCATGCTCGGCATCAGCGCCCGCACGGTGCAAAAGCACCTCCAGCATGTGTACGTGAAGCTGGGCGTGGAGAACCGCACCGCCGCTGTGATGCGCGGGCTGGAACTGGATCCGGGCGCCGCCATGGAACGGCCGGAAATTGTGGCCAGTCCAATGCCGGACGCTTGCCAAGCCCCTTAAAACGCGCTATAAAGATGCTTCGTTACCCGATGGTCAACGGCCTCAGCCGGCAGAATTGGCAAGGCCGGCGCAATTTTCTGCCATCTCGTGACGCATTGCCGCAAATAACCGACGCCATTTGAGCCGCATCCCATCCATGTCCGCTAAGTTTTATTTTTACTTTTTTAGCGATCTCGCACCGCTGGCGGATGGAGAGGGACGATCGTAAGTGCCTCCAGAATTCAAAAAAAGCCGCCAGCGAACCTGGCGGCTTTTTTTATACCGGCCCGCACCCAGCTCTAGCCCAGACACCCCAAACACACGACCCTACAAAATCCGGAGCCATCATGCTGAAGAACACCGACGACCTGCGCATTCGCGAACTCAAGGAATTGTTGCCCCCGGCGCACCTGATCCGCGAGTTCGGCTGCTCCGAAAAGGCGTCCGACGTGATCTATGGCGCGCGCCAGTCCATGCACCGGATCCTGCACGGCATGGATGACCGCCTGATCGTGATCATCGGCCCCTGCTCCATCCACGACACCCGCGCCGCGCTCGAGTACGCCAAGCTGCTCAAGGTCCAGCGTGACCGTTTCGCCGGGGAGCTGGAAGTCGTGATGCGGGTGTATTTCGAAAAGCCCCGCACCACCGTGGGCTGGAAGGGCCTGATCAACGACCCGCACATGGACGGCAGCTTCAAGATCAACGACGGCTTGCGCACCGCGCGCGAACTGCTGCTGAACATCAGCGAGCTGGGTGTGCCGACCGGTACCGAATACCTCGACATGATCAGCCCGCAATACATCGCCGACCTGGTCAGCTGGGGTGCCATCGGCGCACGCACCACGGAAAGCCAGGTGCACCGGGAGCTCGCCTCCGGACTGTCGTGCCCAGTTGGGTTCAAGAACGGCACCGATGGCAACGTCAAGATCGCTGTCGATGCGATCAAGGCCGCCTCGCAGCCCCACCATTTCCTGTCGGTGACCAAGGGCGGGCACTCCGCCATCGTGTCGACCTCGGGCAATGAGGATTGCCACATCATCCTGCGCGGCGGCAAGGCGCCTAACTATGATGCCGCCAGCGTGCAGGAAGCCTGCGAAGCGATCTCCAAGGCCGGCCTGGCCGCGCGCCTGATGATCGATGCCTCCCACGCCAACAGCAGCAAGAAGCACGAGAACCAGATCCCGGTCTGCGAGGACATCGGCCGCCAGATGGCCGCGGGCGACGAGCGCATCGTCGGCGTGATGGTGGAATCCCACCTGGTGGGCGGCCGCCAGGACCACGCCCAGGGCACGCCGGTGGAAGACCTCACCTACGGCCAGTCGGTCACCGATGCCTGCATCGGCTGGGACGATTCGGTAAAGGTGCTCGAAACCCTGGCCAGCGCCGTCAAGGCACGCCGCCTGGCCAAGGGCACCGGCAACTGAGCCGCCTGACGCGGCCCGGGGCGCTTGCGCACCGGGCGCGCGGGCAAAGAAAAAGCCGCTGGGATCAGCGGCTTTTTCTTGTTCCGGACCCGCGCGCGGCCTGGGCCGGCGCCGTCTGGCTTACTTCTTCAGGACCAGGCCGCCCGGCAACGATTCGATGTAGGCGGCGATATCCTTCAGCTCATCCCGGGTGAAGGGACGCGGCTTGCCATCCTTGCCCGTCACGCCGGGGTTGGCGTTGACCTGGCCAGCCATGATGGCGTTGGAGCGGCCCACCTGCGGGTTGGTGGTGATCTGGTAGGCAGCCAGCGCGTGGTACAGGTAGTCGGCATGCTGGCCGGCCAGCTTCGGGTAATCCGGGGTGATCGGGGCATTCAAGCCGGCGCCGTGGCAGGCCGCGCAGCTGCCCTTCTCCACCAGCGCCTTGCCGCGCGCGAGGTCGGCAGCCGAGGCGGTGATGGCCGAGGCGCCCAGCACGAGTGCGCCGATCGCGAGCGAAAGCGTCTTAAGCGTATTCATGGGTGGGTCCTCTTACTTCTGGGTGTTGTTTTGCGTGCTGGAAGACTGCTGCGCGTAGTAGGCAGCCACGTCGGCGATGTCCTGGTCGGTCAGGGTCGCGGCAATGCCACGCATGGTCGGGTGCTTGCGGTCGCCCTTCTGGTATTCCTTGAGCGCATTTTCGATGTACTTGGCGTTCTGGCCGCCGAGCAGGGGCACCTGGTACACCTCGGGGAAGGAGGCGCGATAGCCGGGAATCCCATGGCAACCAATACACATCGCGACCTTGTTTTTGGCGGCGTCTACATTGCCCTTGACTTCCTGGGCTTGCGCAGCCGTTGCGGCCGCGCCCAGCACCACCATCGTGAGGAGCTTTTTCATTGTCGTAGCTGATTGGAAGTGTTAAACCCTGCGTGACCTGCCCAACCGGTCGGAAATGGCTTCAGAATGCGTCCGGCCGGACCGTATCTGCCCGCGGGTAGATGCGGTGCTGCCAGCGTGCCGGATACCCGCGCGCCGTGGTAAGCGCTGCCGGTGCATCTCGGCGTTGTCTCCGCCTCATTCTGTAACCATCTCTTGTCATCGCCGCCTCCCGGCAAGGACCGCGGGAGTGACAAGGCGGACAAAGCGAGGGGGGTGGAGTCTTGGACGTGGGGGGCGCGTCAAACCGCCGCATTGTACAGCACGCTGCACGTGGCAGTCCAGCATGGCACGGCGAGCCACACGCGAACCGAAAAGCTCTTTTATACTGGCCAATTCCGACACGCACAAACCCCTTCAGGTTGCCCCATGTCCAACACCACCAACGCCAGCCAGAACCAGCAAAACCGTTTCGAAGGCACGCAGCAATACGTCGCCACCGATGACCTCAAGCTGGCCGTCAATGCCGCCCGCGCCCTGCAGCGCCCGCTCCTGATCAAGGGCGAGCCCGGCACCGGCAAGACCATGCTGGCCGAGGAGGTGGCCGCGGCGCTCGGCATGCCCCTGCTGCAGTGGCACATCAAGTCCACCACCAAGGCGCAGCAGGGCCTGTATGAATACGACGCGGTGTCGCGCCTGCGCGATTCGCAGCTCGGCGACGACCGCGTCCACGACATCCGCAACTACATCATCAAGGGCGTGCTTTGGCAGGCCTTCGAGGCCGACCAGCAAGTGGTGCTGCTGATCGACGAGATCGACAAGGCCGACATCGAATTCCCGAACGACCTGCTGCGTGAAATCGACCGCATGGAATTCTATGTGTACGAGACGCGCGAGCTGGTCAAGGCGCGCCACCGCCCGCTGGTGATCATCACCTCGAACAACGAGAAGGAGCTGCCCGACGCCTTCCTGCGCCGCTGCTTCTTCCACTACATCAAGTTCCCCGACGCGGAGACCATGCAGCGCATCGTCGACGTGCACTATCCCGGCATCAAGCGCGAGCTGGTAGCCGCGGCGCTCGAATCGTTCTACGAGATGCGTAACCTGCCGGGCCTGAAGAAGAAGCCCTCCACGTCGGAACTGATCGACTGGCTCAAGCTGCTGATGGCCGAGGACATCCCGCCCGAAGCGCTCAAGAGCCCGGACAAGAAGGCCGCGATCCCGCCGCTGCATGGCGCGCTGCTGAAGAACGAGCAGGACGTGCACCTGTTCGAGCGTCTCGTCTTCATGAACCGCGCCAACCGCTGAGCGCCGCGCCATGGCACGCTTCATCGAACCCGTCACCCTGCGCGGCCAGCACGCCTTGCTGGAGCCGCTGCGCCCGGAGCATGAGGCCGAGGTACAGGCCGCCGTCGCCGATGGTGAGCTGTGGAAGCTCTGGTACACCTCGGTGCCGGCGCCGGACCAGGTGCGCGCGTGGACCGACACCGCGCTGCTAATGCGCGAGCAGCAGGGCGCGATGCCGTTTGTGATCCGCGAAGTCCGCGACGGCGTGCCGGGCGCGGTGGTGGGCGCGACGCGTTACTTCAATGTCGACGGCGCCAACCGGCGCCTGGAGATCGGCCATACCTGGCATGCGCAGCGCGTGCAGCGCAGCGCCGTGAACACCGAATGCAAGCTGATGCTGCTCACGCACGCGTTCGAGCAGCTGGCATGCATCGCCGTGGAATTCCGCACGCACTGGATGAACCACCAGAGCCGCACCGCCATCGCCCGGCTTGGCGCCAAGCAGGACGGCGTGCTGCGCAACCACCAGCGCATGCCCGACGGTTCGCTGCGCGATACCGTGGTGTTCTCCATCATCGCCAGCGAATGGCCGACGGTGAAGCGCCACCTGCAATACCGCCTGGACCTGCCGGGGCGTGCCTCGTGAACCGGCACGCAAACCGCCGCACCCGCTCCGGGAAACTCTAAGCGAGCCCACCATGCTGATCGATTTTTTCTTCTCGCTGCGCCACGCCAAGCTGCCCGTCTCGGTCAAGGAATACCTGACCATGCTGGAAGCGCTCAAGGCCGAGGTGATCACGCCGTCGATCGACGAGTTCTACTACTTGTCGCGCATGACGCTGGTCAAGGACGAGAAGCACTTCGACAAGTTCGACCAGACCTTTGCCGCCTACTTCAAGGGCATCGAAAGCCTGGTCGACTGGAAATCCGACATCCCCCTGGACTGGCTGCAAAAGACGCTGGAGCGCGAGCTCTCGGCCGAGGAAAAGGCCAAGATCGAAGCCATGGGGGGCCTCGACAAGCTGATGGAGCGGCTCAAGCAGCTGCTCGACGAGCAAAAGGAAAAACACGAGGGCGGCAACAAGTGGATCGGTACCGGCGGCACCTCGCCGTTCGGGCACGGCGGCTATAACCCGGAAGGCATCCGCATCGGCGGCCCGTCCAAGGGCAACCGCACCGCCATCAAGGTGTGGGAAACCCGCGCCTACAAGGACTACGACGACCAGGTCGAACTCGGCACGCGCAATATCAAGGTGGCGCTGCGCCGCCTGCGCCGTTTCGCGCGCGAAGGCGCGGAAACCGAGCTGGACCTGGACGACACCATCCACTCCACCGCCGCCAATGCCGGCCTGCTCGACATCAAGCTGCGCCCGGAGCGCCACAACAAGGTCAAGGTGCTGATGCTGATGGACGTCGGCGGCTCGATGGACGACCACATCAAGCGCGTGGAGGAATTGTTCTCGGCCACCAAGACCGAGTTCAAGCACCTGGAGTATTACTACTTCCACAACTGCGTGTATGACTACGTCTGGAAGAACAATCGCCGCCGCCATGCGGAGAAGATCGCCACGTGGGACCTGATCCACAAGTACACGCCGGACTACAAGGTGATCTTTGTCGGCGATGCCACCATGAGCCCGTACGAGATCCTGCAGCCCGGGGGCTCGGTGGAGTACAACAACCCCGAAGCCGGGGCGGTATGGCTCAACCGCCTGATCGAGCAGTTCCCGCGCTTCGTCTGGCTCAACCCCGAACCCGAAGGCCTGTGGCAATACCGGCAGTCGGTCACGGTGATCAACCAGATCATGAAGTCGCGCATGTATCCGGTCACGCTCGGCGGACTGGAGCAGGCGATGCGCCTGCTCTCCAAGTAACGCCACCGGGTCTGGACTGCTGCCCCTGTGTTTCAGGCGCGCGGCAGTCCGCCCAGCATTCCCCCCTGCTCGCCCCCTCCCCCCCGCCCGCGCCCGAACAGCGTGCGCGCCACGCGCTCGCTATCCAGCCCGAAGCTCTGTGCCGCTGCCGCGGCGATCAACCCATCCAGTTCCGTGGTCGGCGCCAGGTCGCGCCCCTGGTAAAGCGATCCCTGCGCCAGCCCCGGCCAGTCGGCCAGCACGCGCCCGCCTTTGACCCCGCCGCCCAGCAACATCGCCGCCGCGCCGGTGCCGTGATCGGTGCCGCCGGTGCCGTTGGCAGCGGCGGTGCGCCCGAACTCCGTGGCCACCAGCACGGTGGTGCGCTCCCATGACGGGCCCAGCCCGTCGCGCAGTGCGGCCAGCATGGTGTCCAGGGCCTTGAGGCGGGCCGCCAGGCGTGGCGCTTGCGCGCTGTGCGTATCCCAGCCGCCGGTCTCGATCATGGCAATGCGCGGCCCGTCCGCGCGCGCCAGGAAGCCGGCGGCGAGACGGCCGAGGCTGGCCGGGTCC
Source organism: Cupriavidus sp. GW822-FHT02D05 (assembly GCF_058802485.1). Classification (NCBI taxonomy): domain Bacteria; kingdom Pseudomonadati; phylum Pseudomonadota; class Betaproteobacteria; order Burkholderiales; family Burkholderiaceae; genus Cupriavidus; species Cupriavidus sp. GW822-FHT02D05. Next base: position 452,623 of record NZ_JBXAOE010000002.1, read on the forward strand.
TGGCGTGCACCGGCGTCGCCTGCCAGCCCGCGTGCCTGCATGGCCGCGTTCCAGAGCGGATGCAATTGCGGATCCATCTCGTAGAGCTGGCCGACGCGCGCGAGCAGGTCATCAGGTGCTGACGGCAGTGCCGATGGCGCATAGGAGCCGACCTCCACCGGCCCGCGCAGCGCCGCCGGCACCGTGGGCGCGAAGGCAATGGCATTCTCGGGCCGCTTGGGCAGCAGGCTCACCAGCCGGTTCATCCAGCCATCCTTCACCTGGTAAGGCGCGGCGCCGCCGGTCTCCAGCACGTTCTGGCCGTCGAAGTGCGAACGCTCGCGATAGGGCGATGCCACCGCCTGCACGAACAGCGCCTGCCCGGCGGCGTACATCCGTGCCGTTTCCGTCAGCGCGGGATGCAACGCGAACGTGCCATCGAGCTTGGTGGCTTGCGCCGCATCGATGGCCAGCGCGCCACGCAGGCGGGCGTAACCAGGATCGGCGTAGGGAATGACCGTGTTCAGGCCATCGGCGGCACCGCGCTGGATGACGAAGACGAAGCGGCGATCGGAATCGACGCTGGCGAGCGTGAGGCGCGGCAACGCAAGCATGGCGGCGGCACCGCCCGTCGCGCGGAGGAAATCTCGGCGGGAAAACATGACAATCACCTCCGTTGAAAATCGGGCGACACCAGCAGCAAGGCCAGTGCGGTCTGCGCGCTTTCGGCACGCGCGATGGCGGCAGCGGTTGGTGCCGACAGCGTGCCCGCAAGCAGCTTGGGGCCGAGCTCGCGCGCGTCGATCCGGTCGCCGACGCGTGCGGCCAGCCGCTGCGCCAGCTCAACCCGGCGCACCAGCGCATCGGGTGCGGCCCAGCTTGCGGCAATGTCGTCGTAGCCCGCTGGCGAGCCCGGGCGCCAGACCGGCTGTCCGAGCTGGGTCAGCATGGGCGCGAAGTGCTGTGCGCCCGCCTCGCGCAGACCCAACCCGCGCAGGGAGGAAAGGGTCCACTCCCACGGCGTCTTGAATTTTGCCGGCTCGCTGGCCCAGGCCTCGGGCGACTGCACCAGCGCGCGGTACATCTCGGGCAGCGCGCCACCGCTACGCAGGTACGCCTGCGACACGCGCGCCACTAGCGCGGGCGGCGGCGCATCGGCAACGAAGTGGCGCACCAGCTTGGTGGCCAGGTGATTGGCCGTGGCCTCGCTCTGTGCAAGATCATGCAGCACGGCCAGCGCCTGCGCCTCGCCCTGCTGCGGGTAGCTGCGGCCGAGGATAGTGCGGGTGCCAGGCTCATGCACGCGCGCGCGGAACTGGAAGCGCCCGGGCTCGCCGTCGTCGCGCGCGCCCAGGCCGCCGATGCTCCAGCCGGTCAGCGCACGCGCGAACTCGGTCACGTCGGCCTGCTGGTAGCCGCTGCGCACGCCGAGCGTATGCAGCTCCATGATTTCACGCGCGAGGTTTTCGTTCAATCCGAGCTGGCGCTCGGGTGCGCGCTGCGCAGCCACCCGCGCGGCCATGCTGCCGGGGCCGATCGAGCGGACCTGGTCCAGGAAGACTTGCATGGCGGGATGGCGCTCCACCGCGACCAGCATGTCCTCGAAGCGTCCGAGCACATGCGGGCGGATCGCCTCGGCCTCGAAGGCGCCGGCCAGCGCGGCGACGGCCGGCTTCTCCACCGAGACCGCGAAGTGGTTGGACCAGAAATGCACCAGCCGCTCGACAAACGGCGCTTGCGTCACCAGCGCACTAGCCACGCGCGCGTCGACGGCATCGCGATAGGCCTCGCGCGTCTCGCGCTGCAATTGCTGGCGTGCCGCGGTCTTCGCATCGGCCTGCGCCTGGCGCACCTCGCGCTGCTGGGCGCCGAACTCGCCGGCCAGCGCGGCCGTGTCCGGCTGCGCGCTCCAGGCCGCGGGCCTGGCCTCGTAGTGCGCGAACTGGCCCAGCAGCCAGCCACGCGGATCGGCCGGCAGCGGCTCGTCCGGGCGCGCGCCCAGCCCGAACCGGTTGACCGCGACAGCCGCAGCCGTCATGGCGGTGTTTGTCATGCGTTGCTCCCCTGGGAAGTGCCTGTTGGCTTTGTCGCTATCGCCATTGCCATTGCCATTGCCATTGCCATCGTTGTCGTGGTCGATCGCCGCATCATGGCGCCGCCTTCGCGGGCCGCGCCTGGCCGGTGCGCAGCGGGCCGCGCTGGACCAGTGCATCGGCCAGAGTCTGCCGCTCCTCGGGCGACAGCGTGGCGGCGAAATCCACCACGCTGCTTTCCAGGCGGGCACGCACCGCGGCATCGGCCTCGCGCGTGCGGGCCAATGCCGCCGCCAGCGCGTCGCGCTCGAACTGCGGCTGCCGCAGCAATTGCTCCACCTGGTGGCGTCCGTCGCGCGCGGCGTCCACGTCCGACGCCGCGGCACGGCGCGCCGCGCGCAAGCCTTGCAGGAATTGCCTGCGCTGCTCGGCCTCCAGCCCGTCGGCGGCAAAGCGCAGGCCGCGCGGCTGCGCGGCCGCTTGGCGCTCCACGGCGTACCAGCGATAGCCGCCACCGCCAATCGCGCCCAGCAGGAACACGTTGACCAGCACGGAGACCGCCAGCGCTACCTTGAGCCGCTTCGGCGTACGCTCGTTCATTCCTCGCTCCCGTTATGCGCCATGCCACCAAAGCCGGTCGGGGCGTAGGGCAGATCGATAGCGGCCGGCGCCGGCACCGTGGCCAGCACGGCCGAGACCAGCAACGCGCCCGCCAAGGTGCCGGCCAGGCCGACGCCGGCCAGCCCTAGCCCGGACCACCACCACGGCGCGCGCGGCGCGGGCGCGCTCGCGGCAATGCGGCGCTGCAACGCCATCTCCGGGGCGGCCACCTGATGCGCGGCCAGCAAGCGGTCGAGCGCGGCGGCTTCGGCCAGCGCGCCACGATGCCCGGGCGCGGCAGCCATGGCCTGGCCCGCGGCGCGCTCCCCTTCGGGCCAGCGTGCCGGATCGGCACCATAGCTCTCGGTCAGTGCGCGAAATCTCTCGGGTGTCATCGCAAATCCTCATGATGGCCGTCTTGCATGAGCAAATCGCGCAGGTTGCGGCGTGCGCGAGCGAGCAAGCTTTCCAGCGCCTCGATACTGATGCCCATCAGCGCGGCGGCCTCGCCATTGGGCAACTCCTGGTAATACTGCAGCACCAGCGCCTCGCGCTGGCGCGCGGGCAGCTTCGCCAGCGCCGCGCCTACGCGCGCGCCCTGCGCCGCCGCATCCAGCGCTTGCTCGGGCCCGGCCCCGGGCGCCGCCTGCTCGGGCGCCGGCTCCATGGCCTGCTCGCGCACGCCGCGCAAGCGGTCGTAGCAAAGGTTCAGCGCCACACGATGCAGCCAGGTGTCAAAGCGCGCCCGCCCGGGTTGCCAGCGCGCGGCCTGCTTCCACAACCGCACGAAGACTTCCTGCGCCACGTCTTCCGCTTCGCCGCGGTCGCCCAGCATGCGCGTAGCCAGCGCCAGCACGCGCGGCAGCTTGCGCGAAACCATCTCGCGCACCGCGGCTGCATCATGCCTGCCGACCCGCGCCAGCAGCGCATCGTCCGGATCTGTGTCGCTCAATGGGTGTGGTTCCGCGTTGCCGGTTCGTCCTTCTCATATGCCCCGCCCCCCTGGGGCGGGCGCGGCTTGCCTCGTCAGTAAACAAAAACCGGCGCGCGATAGTGGTAATAAGCGGGCCGGGCCGGCACGATCACACAGCCGGACAACGTGACGGCGAGAAGCGCCGCGATCAGAAGGCTTTTCATCGGTTACCCCTTGCTGTGGTGACTGCCATCGCGTTTGACGAATGCCATGCCGCTCATGGCGCCCAATGCCCTTCGACCCAGCGCCATTGCGGGCCACGCGCCACCCAGTGCCCCGGCACCCAGCGGTAGCCCGCCCTGGCCGGGCGCCAATGGCCGCCCACCCAGACGTAGGCGCCATTGCGCCATTGCCAGTGGCCCGGATCCCAGACATAGCCGCCGCGCGCGGGCGGCAGGACCTCCTGGCGCATCGGCGGGGGCGCCGCGGGTGCAATCACGATGGTTTGAGCGAATGCCGGCGCCAGCGCGAACGCCGCCGTCACGGCGACGCCCAGGCGGATAAGGCGAGATGAGAGGGGCATTGGTCTGCGCATGAGAGCCTCCAGTCCATGATCCACAGCCTGGCGCGGTTCGCACGCAGGCTTGTCATTCATGTCTGTCATGTCTCTTAAACGCAGGCGGGTGGAAAAAACCGTCGCGGAAAAGCGTAAGTTTTGATTACAGCGGCGGCGCGCGGCTCACGCCACCACGTCGACGCCTTCCATCACCCACTGGCGAAAGGTCTGCAGCGCCGGCAGATGCTGTTTCTGCTCGGGATAGCAAAGGTAGTAGCCCTTCTTGCTCAGCACCCGCGCCGGATGCGCCACCACCAGCACGCCGGTGGCGAGTTCCTCCTCGATCAGGCAGCGCGGGATCAGCGCGATGCCGAGCCCCGACATCGCCGCCTGCGTCAGCAGCGAGAACTGGTCGAAGCGCGCGCCGCTCCACGCCTTGCGGGTCGCCACGCCAAGCTCGGCGAACCAGTCGGGCCAGGCTTCGGGTACGGTGGTGTGATGCAGCAGGGGAAAACGCAGCAGCGCCGAGGGCACGCGCGCCATGCCTTCCGGCTCGCCGGCCAGCAGGGCCGGGCGGCACACGGGAAGCACTTCGCGGCCAGTCATGTAGTCGGCAAGGCTGCCGGGCCACATGCCGTCGCCGAAGCGGATGGCGGCATCGAGGTCGGGCTGGGAAAAGTCGTAGCCCTGCGCGTGCGGCACGAATTCAAGGCTGACGTCGGGATGCTTCTCGAAGAATTGCGGCAAGCGCGGAATCAGCCACTTGGCGCCCAGCGTGGGCATGCTGGCGATATGCAGGGTGCCGCCGCGGCCCTGCTTGGCGATCAACTCCACCGTGGCGGCCTCGATCTCGGTCAGGCTCGGGCGGATGCGGTCCAGGTAGCGCTGGCCGGCATCGGTCAGCATCAGGCGCTGGCGCACGCGCTCGAACAGTTCCACGCCAAGGAAGGCCTCCAGGCTGCGCACCTGCTTGCTCACGGCACCCTGGGTGACGTGGAGCTCCCGCGCCGCGGTGGTGAAGCTGTTGTAGCGTGCGGCAGCCTCGAAGGCCTGCAATTCAGTCAGCGACGGACATAAGCGTCGCATAGATAACCCCTTACTTCACTACCAAACGGAATGATCGCACGATTTTATTTCGTTTGCGGTGTGCCTGCACGAACAAGCAGAATCAGGGAAGCCTTTCTTTTCCGCGCTTTCACCGCTTTCACCGCTTTAATCGCTCTCCTTCTCTCCTCCCTCCATTCAGGAACCGAACCATGCAACGCCGTAACATGCTCCGCCTCCTTGCCGCCGCCACTGGCGCCGCCGCCGCCGGCCTGTCGCTGTCGGCCGCTGCCCAGGGCACGTACCCGACCAAGCCGATCTCGCTGGTTGTGCCGTTCCCGGCAGGTGGCACCACCGACATCGTGGCGCGCATCGTGGCCGACAAGCTCGGCCAGCAACTGGGCCAGACCGTGGTGGTGGACAACCGCGGCGGCGCCGGCGGCAGCATTGGTACCGGTTACCTGGCCAAGGCCGCGCCGGACGGCTACACCCTGGGCATCGCCACCGCGTCCACGCACGGTATCAACCCGGCCGTGTACCCGCGCCTGTCGTACGACGCCACCAAGGACTTCACCACCATCACCAACCTGGCTTCGGTGCCCAACGTGATGAGCATCAACCCGGCGGTGAAGGCCAACGACATGAAGGCCTTCATCGCGCTGGCCAAGGCCCAGCCGAACAAGATGGCCTACGGCTCGGCCGGCAACGGCAGCGTCTCGCACATGATGGGCGAGCTGTTCAAGATGAGCAGCAAGACCGAGCTGCTGCACGTACCTTACAAGGGCGTGGGCCCGGCGCTCAACGACGCGCTGGCCAACCAGGTGCAGGTGCTGTTCGACAACCTGCCGTCCTCGCTGCCGTTCATCGAAGGCGGCAAGCTGCGCGCCCTGGCCGTGGCCTCGCCCAAGCGCGTGCCGGCCCTGCCCAACGTGCCGACATTTGCCGAACTCGGCCTGCCTGAAGTCAACGACGCCGCCTGGTTTGGCCTGATCGCGCCGGCCAACCTGCCCGCCGACGTGCAAGCCAAGCTGCACGACGCCACCGTGAAGGTGCTGGCGCTGCCAGAAGTAAAGGCTAAGCTGGAGAAGCTGGGCGCGGTGCCGGTTGGCAACACGCCGGCGCAATTCGCCGCGCAGATCAAGTCCGAAGTGGCGAAGAACAAGCGCATCGCCGCCGCAGCCAAGATCACCCTGGATTAAACGACGCACATCATGACGGAAGCAGACCGAAAGACCGGGCTCAGCCCTTACCTCCTGCAACTGCCGCAAGGCGAGAGCAGCCCGCTCTTTCTCGATTCGCCGCATAGCGCCACCAGCTACCCGGCCGATTTCCGGCCGGCGGCCGGCCTGCCCCTGGCGCTGCTGCGCCAGGCCGAAGACACCTTCGTCGACGAGCTGTACGCCGACGCTCCCGCACGCGGCATTGCGCTGCTGTGCGCGGGCTTCCCGCGCAGCTACCTCGATGCCAACCGCGGCATCGAGGAAATCGACGAAGCCGTGCTCGACGCGCCCTGGCCCGGCCCGCGCCAGGAAACCTCCAAGACCCGTCTTGGCAAGGGCCTGGTGTGGCGCGTGCTGGATACCGGCGAGGCCATCTACGACCGCAAGCTGAGCGTGGCCGAGGTGCAGGCGCGCATTACGCAGTACTACCTGCCCTACTACGCGCAACTGCAAAAGCTGGCCGACCAGGCCATCGCCACGCACGGCAGCGCCTGGCACATCAACTGCCACTCGATGCCCAGCCAGGCGGCGCAGTACGCCACCGAGCATCCCGGGCTGCAGCATCCGGACTTCGTGGTGGGCGACCGCGACGGCACCACCTGTGACACGCGCTTCACGGACCGCGTGGAAGGCGTGCTCAAGGAGATGGGCTACGACGTCTGGCGCAACCACCCCTACAAGGGCGTGGAAATCGTGCGCGTGGTGGGCCAGCCGGCGCAAAAGCGCCACAGCCTGCAGCTTGAGATCAACCGCAAGCTGTACATGGACGAAGTCGGCCTGGTGCACAACGCGGGCTTCGGCAAGCTGAAGGCAGACCTCAACGCGCTGCTGGACGACCTCAAGGCCTTCGTCAAGACAATCTGAGCGGGTTCAGCGTTTTCGCATTCGAGGGCGTTGAACGCCGGGAGGCCCGCCGCGCATTGCGTGGCGGGCCTCACTGGCACCCGCGCCGGGCTCACTCGTGCCTCACGCTTGCATCACCCCTCGCGCCGCCATCCCCGGGCGGCCCGTGCAGCCGGGCAAAACACTGCCCTGCGCTGCACTCTGCTGCACATCCGGCATGTATTCCCTTCGGGTAGAACCCTTAAGTCGGGAGATTTCGGAACTTTGCCGCATGGGTTTCCTCTATCATGGCAGACCTTTGCCAACCCCTTACGCTCCAAAGCAAGACGATCCCGTGATCCGACGAATCTCTGACCTCCTCAGCAGCCGGCTGTGTGCGCTCGCTGCTGCAGTGGCAGGTGCGATCGCCCTGGTGGGCTGCGCCGATACCCCGCTCAATGATCGCGACGCCGTGATGTCCTCCAGCATCGCCACCCCGGCAGCCGCTGCCAACTCCGCATCCACCCGCCCCGCGCCGACCCCGCCCGCCACCGCCGCACCGCCCACCAAGACAGTGACCCTGCCCGCGCAAGGCCGCGTGAGCCTGGCCGAGTACCGTGCGCAGATGCGCGAGCAACTGATGCAAACCGAGAACGCCAGCGCAGATGTGGCCGATTGCGCCGCGCACGCCAGCTGGGTCGTGCCCCGCTCGGCCACCTACGACGCCTTGAAGATCCCCACCGGCGCGCTCGGCGCCGGCCAGGCTACCGTCGAGCCATGGGACGGCCGCTTCTCGCAAGGCAAGCAAGCGGTGCCGGTCAGCTCGGTGGTGACATTTTCCGCGACCGCCCACAAGCGCCGCGCCGAAGCCCAGTGGGAACCGGTCAAGGTACGCTGCGGCTATGCCGACGGCATGATGCTGGCCTATGAATTGCTCGATGGCAGCGGCACCGTCATCAGCGAGCCGGCAGCCGCGCCCGCCGTACGCAGCAGCAGCACGCGCCAAGCCACCAGCGGCAAGGGCAGCAAGGGCAGCAAGGCAAGCAAGTCCAGCTCGGGCAAGTCCGCGAAGGCAACCGCGTCCTCTTCCAGGTCGGGCAGCAGCAAATCGACCGCGAAGAGCAGCAGCGCCAAGACCACCAGCAAGTCGACTACCAAGAAGACACACTGAGTGCTGCCCAGGCGCTGCCAGCCCTGCGCATGGAGCCGCCCGGCACCTGGCCACCTGAGTGGCGGCCAGGTGCCAGATCGCGCCCTCAGCCCAGTTGCGCCAGCACCGCCTGCAGCATCGCAGCGCCCAGCAGGGCGCTGCGCGCGCCATTCCAGCCCACCGCCGGATCGGGCTGGTCGGCATTGTCCTTGAATGGCATCTCCAGCGTCAGCGACAGGCAGCCAAAGGTATGGCCGATGTACTTCGAGGCCAGTTTGAGCGCGTCCTGGTTGTACTTGCTGGCGGCGTAGCCGTGCACATCCTGGAAGTCCGGCGTGGCGCGCTTGAACGCGTCGATGAAACGCAGTTGCTCGGCCTTCTGCACCTCGGTAAAGCCGGGCAGCATCTCGCTGCCCGCGACGAAGTTATAGGGCAGGCCCTCGTCGCCATGGATGTCGAAGAACATGTCGCAGCCGGTGGCCTCGATGGCACGGCGCACGTGATACACCTCCGGGCTGGTCTGCTCGCTGGGGGCCATCCATTCGCGGTTGAGGTTGGCGCCAGCCGCATTGGTGCGCAGGTTGCCACGCGCCGAGCCGTCGGGGTTCATGTTCGGCACGATATGGAACACGGCGCGCTCCAGCAGGCGGCGCGCCACGGGGTCGCCGGCCCACATGCCAGTGCCCGTCAGGCGCTGCAGCACGCCCTCGCAGAACCATTCCGCCATGGATTCGCCGGGATGCTGGCGCGCGATCATCCAGATGGCCTTCTTGCCGTCGCCAGGCGTGCCGACCGTGACCGCGGTCATGTCGCGGCCATCCACCGTGCTGCCCAGGTGTGACAGCCGCGCCAGCGGCGAACGCTGGCAAGTGGCTAGCAGGGACAGGTGGCGGTCCTCGGAGTACGGCTCGAAGTAGGCCAGCCACACGCTGTCGTGCTCGGGCGTGAAGGCCACCGTCATGGTGCTGCCATCGAAGCTGGTCGGCACGCGGAACCATTGCGCGCGGTCATAGGAGGCCACGGCCTGGTAGCCGCGCCAGCCGTCGGGGTAGGTGCAGTCGCCGGCATTGAGGAACTGCAGGCGGCATGCCTGGCCAGCCGCGCCCTGCAGCCGGAAATGGAACCACTGGCGGAACTCTGCATGCGAGTCGGCCCGGATGCGCAGGCGGATGTCGCTCGCCTGCGCAAGCGATTCGACTTCAATCGCGCCCGAATCGAAGCTGGCGGAAATATGCAGGGCTGAACTCATGATGTGGCGTCTCGGAGGGTTCGGGCCGGGATGCCTGTAGGCCATCCCTGGCACTGGGTTCGGGGGCGATAGGGCGTAGCCGGCGCAGCGTGCGTCAGTCTTCCAGGCGGCGGCGGAAGACCCAGCGGGCGTCGTCGGATGCCGCGGCATCAAAGGCGTAGCCATGCTCGGCGAAACGCTTGAGCTTGGCCGGCTCGGTGATGCGATGCGTCACCGCGTAGCGGGCCATGAAGCCGCGCGCCCGCTTGGCGTGGAAGGAAATGATCTTGTAGCGGCCGCCCTTCCAGTCCTCGAACACCGGCGTGACGATCCTGGCGCCAAGCACCTTGGGGCGCACCACCTTGAAGTATTCCTCGGAGGCCAGGTTGACCAGGGCCGGACTGCCTTCTGCCTTCTGTGCCTTGAAGTCATCGTTGAGCAACTGCGTGACGTCATCGCCCCAGAACGCATAGAGATCCTTGCCCGCCACGTTGTCCAGGCGCGTGCCCATCTCCAGGCGGTAGGGCTGCATCCAGTCGAGCGGGCGCAGCACGCCGTACAGGCCGGACAGGATGCGCACATGCTTCTGCGCGAAGCCAAGGTCATCGTCCGACAGGCTGGATGCGTCGAACCCCTCGTACACATCGCCGTTGAAGGCGAGCACGGCCTGCTTGCTGTTGGCCGCGGTAAATTCCGGCGACCAGTCGCCGTAGCGGGTGGCGTTGAGCACCGCGAGCTTGTCGGAGATGTCCATCAGCGCCCCGATATCCTGCGGCGCGAGCTTGCGCAGCCGCTCGATCAACACCGCCGAACGGTCGATAAAACGGGGCAGCGTATGGGTCTTCAGACGCGGGGGCGTCTCGTAGTCGAGCGACTTGGCAGGGGACAAGACGATGAGCATGGCAAAATCGCGGCAAACACAAAGGCCAGATTGTAACGAATGCACCCCGACTCTACCGCAGTACCCCTCAATTCCCCGCCGTCCCCACAGGCCATTCCTGTCCCCGGCCCGCTGGTACCGCGGGTCGTGCTCGACTCCAACATCTGGGTCGACCTGCTGGTCTTTGCGGATCCGCACGTCGAACCGATCCGGGCCGCGCTGGACACCGGCGCCATTGCCGCGGTGATCCGCGCCGATTGCCGCGAGGAGTTGCGCCGAGTGCTGGCTTATCCGCAATTTGCCCATTTTGGTGTCGATATTCCCGCCGCCATGGCCACTGTCGACCGGCTGACCGCCCTCATCGCCATCCCGGAAGAAGCCGACATCGCGGCGGCCCGCCTGCCGCGTTGCCGCGATACCGACGACCAGAAGTTCATCGAGCTGGCGCACTTTGCCCAGGCCGCCTGCCTGGTCTCCAAGGACAAGGCCGTGCTCAAGCTCAAAGGCCGCCTGCGCCGCCAGAGCGGCGTGGATATCCTGCTGCCCCAGGCCTTCGCCAACTGGCTGACGGCGCGCGAGGAGGCCGCGGCACAGGCGCCGGCCGATCCCCGCTAGAATGCCAGCATCGTTTTCCGCCCATCCCGACCGCCCAGCCTGACGCAGCTTCCCATGCCCACGAACCTTTCCGCCCAGCCCGGCACCCTTGCTCCCCTCACGCCGCCGGCTTCGCGCCTGCCCAAGGTCGGCACCACCATCTTTACCGTGATGTCGGCGCTGGCCGCCGAGCGCAATGCCGTCAACCTCGGCCAGGGCTTCCCGGATTTCGACTGCGACCCGAAGATCGTCGATGCCGTCGCGCACGCCATGCGCGCTGGCTTGAACCAGTACCCGCCGATGGCGGGCGTGCCCAAGCTGCGCCAGGCCATCGCCAGCAAGATCGGCAAGCTGTACGGCCATGCCTATGACTGGGACAGCGAGATCACGGTCACCGCGGGCGCCACCCAGGGCATCCTGACCACCATCCTGTGCGCCGTGCATCCGGGCGATGAAGTGATCGTGCTGGAACCCTGCTACGACAGCTACATCCCCGCGATCGAAATGGCCGGTGGCAAGGTCGTGTCGGTGGCCCTTGACGCGCCGCACTTCCACATCCCCTTTGACCGCCTCGCCGCCGCGATCACGCCGCGCACGCGGATGCTGCTGATCAACACGCCGCACAACCCCACCGGCACCATCTGGCGCGCCGGCGACATGGATCGTCTGGCCGCACTGCTGGCCGGCACCGACATCCTGCTGCTGTCAGACGAGGTGTACGAGCACATGGTGTTCGACGGCCAGCCGCACCAGTCGGTATCGCGTCACCCCGAGCTGGCACGGCGCAGCTTCGTGGTATCGAGCTTCGGCAAGACCTACCACGTGACTGGCTGGAAAGTGGGCTATGTGGCCGCGCCGGCCGCGCTCTCGGCCGAGTTCCGCAAGGTGCACCAGTTCAATGTGTTCACGGTGAACACCCCGGTGCAGCATGGCCTGGCCGACTACATGGCGGACCCGGCGCCCTACCTGGACCTGGCGGCCTTCTACCAGGCCAAGCGCGACTTCTTCCGCGCCGGGCTGGCCGGCACGCGCTTCAAGCTGCTGCCGTCGGACGGCACCTACTTCCAGTGCGTGGACTACTCCGCCATCTCGGACATGAGCGAGGCGGACTTCTCGATGTGGCTTACGCGCGAGATCGGCGTGGCGGCGATTCCGGTTTCGGCGTTTTACTCGCAACCGCGGGAGTCTGGGGTGGTGCGGTTCTGTTTTGCCAAGAAGGAAGAGACGCTGGCGCTGGCGCTGGCGCGGTTGAAGGCGCTGTAGGCACCGCTTTGGCCAGCGAAAAAAACGCCCGCGGCATGCCGCGGGCGCTTTTCTTTTTGCTTTGTGCAAACCCTTCGCTTACTTCCGGCCGCTCAGCATCAGCTCGGTATTCGCCTTGCGATCCTCATTCACCTTTTGCACCGTCGGGCGCTCCGACATGCGCTTGAGGTACTCCTTGACCGGCAGGTCGGCCAGCATGTCCGTACCGTAGATGATCTTGGTGCAAGACGAGATCAGCGGAAAGTGCACCACCGCGGCGCAGTCCGCCAGCGTAAAGGTGTCGCCCGCCAGGTAGGGCGAGAACTTCGCCAGCTTGGCGAAGGCGGGGATATAGCGCTCCAGCAGCTTTTTCTGGCGTTCCTTGACGCCGTCGCTGACCTTGCCGCCGAAAAACGCTTCAGGGTAAAGCTCGCGCGCGGTCAGCTCCAGGTACAGCTCCAGGAAGGTCACCAGCTCGCGCACCTTGGCCGCCTCGTAGGGGCTGGCGGGCAGCAGCGGCGTTTGCGGGTAGGTCGCCTCGATGTAGGCGTCCAGTACTTCGGACTCGCATAGCGGGCCGTGATCGGTGATCATGTAGGGCACCTTGCCCAGGGGGGTGGCTTCGAGATCGGTCTTGCCGATCCAGGCCAGCTCCTCCTCGAACGGCAGGTTCTTTTCCAGCAAGGCCAGCTTGACCTTGTTGTAGTAGTTGCTGGCGGCAAAACCACAGAGTTTCAGCATGTCGTCTCTCTCCTCGTTATGGCGTGATTGGCAACCCACCGGGTGGATCGCGATGAAATCAGGGGCTAAGGTACCCTGCCCACAGACAGGCAAGCAGGCATTGTGTGCCATGACAGACTCTGGCGGTCCGCGTTGGCCGATCAGCGCACGCCGCCTGCATCGCCCCACTGTCGCGGATGATGCAAAAAACGTACGATCGTGCTAATTTAACCACACTTTTCTGGACGCACTATGAGCACTTTCACCATTGACTCGCTAGGCATCGTCGGCACCGGTGCCATGGGCCGGGGCATTGCCCAGATCGCCGCGCAGGCCGGGCTGACCGTCAGCCTGTACGACACCAACCCGCAAGCCGTGGCAGCCGCCCGGCAATACCTGCAGGATACGTTCGCCAAGCTGACCGAAAAAGGCAAGATGAGCGCCGAGGACGGCGCCGCCGCGCTGGCCCGCGTGCTGCCCTGCAATGCGCTGGAAGACCTGGCCGGCTGCGACATGGTGCTCGAGGCCATCGTCGAGAAGCTCGAAGTCAAGCGTGACCTGGTGGCCAAGCTCGAAGCCATCCTGCGTGCGGATGCCGTGATTGCCTCCAACACGTCGTCGCTGTCGATCACCGCGATCGCGGTGGGCGCCAAGCAACCTGGCCGCATCGCCGGCTACCACTTCTTCAATCCGGTGCCGCTGATGAAGGTGGTCGAGGTGATCGACGGCCTGTCCGGCGACCCCGCCGTGGGTGACGCGCTGATGGCGCTGTCGCGCCGCCTGGGCCATACTCCGGTGCGCTGCAAGGACATGCCCGGCTTTATCGTCAACCATGCCGGGCGCGGCATGAACATCGAAGGCCTGAAGGTCGCGCAGGAAGGCGTGGCCGGGTTCGCCGACATCGACGCCATCATGCGCGAGCAGGCGGGTTTTCGCATGGGCCCCTTCGAGCTGATGGACCTGACCGGGCTGGACGTGTCGCACCCGGTGATGGAGTCCATCTACAACCAGTTCTACCAGGAACCGCGCTACCGGCCGTCGCCCATCACGGCGATCCGCTCGGTGGGCGGCCTGATCGGCCGCAAGGCCGGCGCCGGTTTCTACCGCTACGCCGACGGCCAGAAGCAGCTGCCCGCCACCGCCGCCGTGCCCACCGCGCGCCCGGCCAGCGTCTGGGTCAGCCTTAACGACGAACGCGGCCACGGCATGGCCGTCAAGCTGCTGCTCTCGCTGGGCATCACGCCCGAAGCCGGCAACCGGCCCTCGGACGACGCCCTGATCGTGGTCACGCCGCTGGGGCTGGACGCCACCACCTGCGCCCTGCATGAGGGCCTGGACCCCACCCGAGTGGTCGCCATCGACACGCTGCTGCCGTTCGAGGCCACCAAGCGCCGCACGCTGATGACCACGCCAGCCACGTCAGCCGCCATGCGCGAGGCCGCACACGGCGTGTTTGGCAGCGACGGCGTGCCCGTGACCGTGATCCGCGACTCGGCCGGCTTCGTGGCCCAGCGCATCATCAGCTGCATCGTGAACATCGCCAGCGACATCGCGCAGCAGCGCATTGCCACGCCGGTGGACATCGACCTCGCCGTCAACCTCGGCCTGGGCTACCCCAAGGGCCCGCTGGCGCTGGGCGACGTGATCGGCCCGCACCTGGTGCTGACCGTGCTGCGCAACCTGGAACGCCTGACCGGCGACATGCGCTACCGCCCCAGCCCGTGGCTGTGGCGCCGCGCCGGGCTCGGCCTGTCGCTGCTGGCCGAAGAGCAGTAAGAACCGCGACCGCAGGCTTGTTTCTGGCCTGCGGTCGTTTCGTATCCGACACCGCGTTGCATCGTTGCATTCGCGCATCCGCACAGGCCGCCATGACCGCACAGCTGCTATCCGAACGCGTCGACACCACCCTGGTGCTGACCATCTCGAACCCCGAGGCACGCAACGCGCTGCATCCGGACATCTACGCGGCCTCGCAGGAAGCGCTTGAGCTGGCCTCGCGCGACGACGAAATCCGCGCGGTGGTGATCACCGGCGCCGATGGCGTGTTCTGCGCCGGCGGCAACCTCAACCGCCTGCTCGGCAACCGCGCCAAGCCGCGTGAGGTGCAAGCCGAGAGCATCGAAGTCCTGAACCACTGGATCGAAACGCTGCACGCCTTCCCCAAGCCGATCATCGCCGCCGTGGAAGGCCCCGCCGCGGGCGCCGGCTTCTCGCTGGTGCTCGCCTGCGATTTCGTGGTGGCCGCCAGCGACGCCAAGTTCGTGATGGCCTACGTCAACGTTGGCCTGACGCCTGACGGCGGCGGCTCGTACGAGCTGGCCCGCGCCCTGCCCCGGCAGCTCGCCTGCGAACTGATCATGGAAGGCAAGCCCGTGGATGCCGCGCGCCTGGCGCATTTCGGGCTGGTCAACCGCGTGGTGCCGCCCGGCCAGGCGCTGACCGAAGCGCTGCGCCTGGGCGAATCGCTGGCCACGCGCTCGCCGCACGCCATGGGCCGCATCAAGGGCCTGATCAACCACGCCGCCACCGCCAGCCTGACCGAACACCTGGCGGAAGAACGCGACAACTTCGTGGCCGCGCTGCATCACAAGGATGGCGGCGAAGGCATCGGCGCCTTCCTGGAAAAGCGCAAGCCGAACTACCGCTGAGCCGCCCTGCCCGCCGGGTTCGCCAATGCGCGCACCCGGCCTCGCAATGCCACGCCAACGATGCCCGCGCAGACGGGCACAGAAGCAAAAGCACCGGAGACTTGCATGGAATTGCCGCCCTCGCCCCGCCGCCGCGTCTACCTGATGCGCCATGGCGCGGTAACCTACTTCGACGAAACCGGGCGCCCTGCGCTGCCCGAACTGGTGCCGCTCAACGAGACCGGGCGCGAACAGGCCAGCGCGGCTGGCCGAGCCTTTGCCGCCGAGAACATTGGCTTTGACCGCATCATCGTCAGCGGGCTGCCGCGCACGGTGGAAACCGCCGAGCGCGTGCTGGCGGAGTTGCCGGGCATGGCCGACGCCGCGATGGAAACCTGGCCCGAGCTGCAGGAAATCCGCGGCGGCAAGCTGCAAGGCATCAGCGACGACAAGCTGCGCGACGCATTTATCGGCGCCTTTGAAGGCGAAGTGCCCGAAGACAAGCGCTTCCTCGATGGCGAGAGCGTGGGCGAATTCCTCGACCGCGTGCTGCCCGCGCTGCGCCGCCTGCGCGACGACCCGAACTGGGACACCGCCCTGCTGGTCCTGCATGGCGGCACCAACCGCGCCATCCTTTCCCACGCCATCACCTGCGGGCGCCGCGTGTTCTACGGCAGCCTGATGCAAACCGCCGGCTGCATCAATGTGCTCGACGTGGGCGACGATCCGCTGGACTGGGTGGTGCGCATGATGAATTACTCGCCGCCCACGCCCGTGCACAGCGGTTCGCGCCACACCACCATGGAAGTGTTGCTGCATCAATACCTGCGCTTTCGCGACCTGCGCGGGCCGGCCAGCTAGCCACGCCGCACAGAGATAAAGATAAAACAGACAAGACGGACAAGACGGACAAGACAGACGTAATCGAATCTCGGAAAACCCGGAACATACCGAAAACACGGAGACAGCATGAGCACCAACGTTTCGAATTTCGAAGGCACCCGCGAGGTAGCCGAGCAGCAACGCTTTGACCTGGCCGCGCTGGAAGCCTGGATGCGCGAGCATGTTGCCGGCTTTGCCGGCCCGCTCTCCATCGAGCAGTTCAAAGGCGGCCAGTCCAACCCCACCTTCAAGCTGATCACACCTAGCCAGACCTACGTGATGCGCGCCAAGCCGGGCCCCAAGTCCAAGCTGCTGCCTTCGGCCCACGCCATCGAGCGCGAATACCGCGTGATGGCCGCGCTGGCCGGCACCGACGTGCCGGTGGCCAGGATGTACGCGCTGTGCGAAGACGAAGCCGTGATCGGCCGCGCCTTCTACATCATGGAATTCGTCGCCGGCCGCGTGCTGTGGGACCAGTCGCTGCCCGACATGACGCCGGCCGAGCGCGCCGCCATCTACGACGAGATGAACCGCGTCATCTCCGCGCTGCACACCGTCGACTACAAGGCCATCGGCCTGGGCGACTACGGCAAGCCGGGCAACTACTTCTCGCGCCAGATCGAGCGCTGGACCAAGCAGTACAAGCTGTCCGAGACCGAGAGCATCCCGGCCATGGACTCGCTGATGGCCTGGCTGCCCGAGCATATCCCGCAGGAAGACGCCGATCTCACGTCCATCGTGCATGGCGACTACCGGCTGGATAACCTCATGTTCCACCCCACCGAGCCGCGCGTGCTGGCCGTGCTCGACTGGGAACTGTCCACGCTGGGGCACCCGATGGCCGACTTCGGCTACCACTGCATGAGCTGGCACATCGCCCCGGGACAGTTCCGCGGCATCGCTGGCCTGGACCATGCCGGGCTTGGCATCCCTGACGAGGCCACGTACCGCCGCACCTACGAGCAACGCACCGGCCGGCCGATCACCGGCGACTGGAATTTCTACCTGGCGTTCAGCATGTTCCGGATTGCCGGCATCCTGCAGGGGATCATGAAACGCGTGGTGGACGGGACAGCTTCCTCCGCGCAGGCCGCGGATGCAGGAAAGCGCGCCCGGCCGATGGCGGAAATGGGCTGGGAGTACGCAAAGAAGGCAAAGCAATAACAATCTGGCAATCTGGCGCTTCGCCGGGATCATCGGAAAACCTCTTCCCCCAGCGCGGGGAAGAGGTTTTTTTACGGGGCAAGTTATCGTATCAGATGATGTGTAGGCCTGTTTTCGGCAACGACCTCACTGCGACTCTCGTCAGGCTCGCCATCCTTCACGCCTGAAATCCCGCCAAAAAATGCCCTGGACCCGCCCAGGACTTCCGGCTATGATCCAACATATACGACAACATACAACAATCATAAAGAAAACAAAGCCGGAGACAACGCCCATGGCAACCAGCCGCCGCACCTTCCTGACCCAACTCTCGACCCTCGGCACAACCGCCACGCTGGGCAGCCTCGGCGCGGCCGGCACGCTGCTGTCGTCGCCGGCGCAAGCCGCCGACTGGCCTACCCGCCCGATCCGGCTGGTTGTGCCCTATCCCGCCGGCGGGTCCTCCGACATCATTGCCCGCCTGATCAGCCGCCAGCTCGGCGAAGCCCTCGGCCAACCCATCGTGGTGGATAACCGCCCGGGCGCCAACGGCAATATCGGCGCCGCCATGGTCGCGCAGGCCGGCACCGACAATCACACGTTGCTGCTGTGCGATGTCGGCGCGCTGGCCATCAGCCCGTCGGTCTACACCAAACTCACGTTCGATCCGGGCAAGGACCTGAAGGGCGTTTCCATGCTGGCGTACTCGCCGCATTTGCTGGTGGTCCATCCGTCGGTGCAGGTCAGCAACCTCAAGGAACTGGTGGACCTGTCCAAGCGCACCCAGCTCAACTTTGCCGTGACCGCCATCGGCAGCGCGCCGCACCTGGCGGGCGTGGCGGTGGCGCAGGCTACCGGCGCGAAGTGGCAATACGTGCCTTACAAAGGCGGTGCGCAGGCGGTGGCCGATACCGTGGGCGGCACCGCCCAGGTGCTGATGAACGGCATGCTGGCGACGCTGCCCCAGGTGCAGGCCGGCAAGCTGAAGGTGATCGCGGTGTCCAAGAAGACGCGCATGCCGCTGGTGGGGCAAGTGCCGACCATTGCCGAGCAAGGAGTGCCAGGCTTCGAGTCCGGAACCTGGCAAGGCGTGATGGCGCCCGCGGGCATGCCCGATGCGCTGGTGGCACGCATCAGCAGCGAACTGATCCGCATCATCCGCTTGCCGGACGTGCGCGCGCAGCTCGCCGGCCAGGGTGCGGAAGTGGTGACCATGACGCCGCCGGAGACAAACAAGTTCTTCAGCGCCGAGCGTGCGCGCTGGGCCACCGTGGTGAAGCAGGCCGACATCCGGCTCGACTGACCCGCGCCGGGTCTTGGCACGTTCTGACTTTTTTTGATCGCGCTTAACCCCTTGCGCCAGGCTGCCTCGTTTCACTGACAGCGCCCAGCCGCCGGCATCGCCGGCGCGGCCCTTCAGGAGAAAAGAACATGCTTAAGCGCTTGGGAGCCTTGGCCATTGCCTTTGCGGTGGCCGCTTGCGGTGGTCATTCCACCACTGCCCCTACCCCGCCGGATTTGCCCGCGCGCGCCGACAACGCGCCACCGGCCACGCAGCCGGTGGCAACTCCCCCGGTTGCGCCGGTTGCCCCGGCCGCTCCCGTGCAGTCCGTGGCCACCGTGCCGACGGCAGAAGCCCGCGACACCGCATCTGCCGCCAAGGAGGCGGTCGCCGGCGCCGTGGCCAATGCACGCGCGCCTGCCATGCGCGCCATGCCTGCGGCGCCCATGACCCTGATGGCACGCCCCATGCCCTACCCGCAGCCGCAGCCTGGGCCAGACCGTGAGCGCTATGGCGCCATCGACGAGAACGGCGTGCAGCAGGTAGCGCAAGCGCCTGTCTCCACCTTCAGCATCGACGTCGACACCGGCAGCTACAGCAATGTGCGCCGCCTGCTCAATGCCGGCCGCCTGCCGCCGGCCGACGCGGTGCGCGTGGAGGAAATGGTCAACTACTTCCCGTACGACTACGCGCAGCCGCGCGATGGCCGCCCCTTTGCCGTGCACGCTGACGCCGCGCCCGCGCCATGGCAAGCGCGCAACGTGCTGCTGCGCATCGGCATCAAGGCCGCCGACGCGGCACGCGACAGCCTGCCGCCGGCCAACCTGGTCTTCCTGGTCGATGTGTCGGGGTCGATGTATTCGCCCGACAAGCTGCCGCTGCTAAAGTCCTCGCTCAAGCTGCTGACCAACGCGCTGCGCGCGCAGGACCGCATCACGCTGGTGACCTACGCCAGCGGCACGCGCGTGGTGCTGCCGCCGACGCCAGGCAGCGACAAGGCTACCATCTCGTCGGCCATCGATTCGCTGGTAGCGGGCGGCTCGACCGCCGGCGCGAGCGGCATCGCGCTGGCCTACCAGGCGGCGCAGCAGAGCTTTATCGCGGGCGGCATCAACCGCGTGCTGCTAGCCACCGATGGCGACTTCAACGTGGGCATCACCGACTTCCGCCAGCTCAAGGCCCTGGTCGCGGAGAAGCGCAAGTCCGGCGTTTCGCTGTCCACGCTGGGCTTTGGCACCGGCAACTACAACGACCAGCTGATGGAGCAACTGGCCGACGCGGGCGACGGCGCCTACTCGTACATCGACAACCTGATGGAAGGCCAGAAGGTGCTGGCCGAGGAGTTCAGCTCCACGCTGGCGACGGTGGCGCGCGACGTCAAGATCCAGGTCGAGTTCAACCCCGCCACGGTCAAGGAATACCGCCTGATCGGCTATGAAAACCGCGCGCTCAAGCGCGAGGATTTCAACAACGACCAGGTCGACGCCGGCGACATCGGTGCCGGCCACACCGTGACAGCCCTCTATGAGCTGACGCTGGCGGGCCAGCCCGGCCTGATCGACCCGCTGCGCTACCAGCCGGCGAGCCCCGCCGCCCAGCCAGGCAAGGGCGCCGCTGGCGAGCTGGCCCACATCAAGCTGCGCTACAAGCTGCCGCAGGCGCAAGCCAGCGAGCTGATCGACCTGGCCGTGCAGGACAGCGCGGTGCGGCCGCTGGCGCAGGCCGACGACGCCATGCGCTTCGCCGCGGCGGTAGCCGGCTTCGGCCAGATACTGCGTGGCGGCAATCATGTCAACGGCTGGACCTACGCCGACGCGCGCACCCTGGCGCTCGGCGCGCGCGGCGCCGACCGCTTTGGCTACCGCGGCGAGTTCATCAAGCTGGTCGACCTGGCGCAGGCCCTGTCGACGCGCGCACCGCTGGCACAAGGCGGCGAGCCTGCCGGGGAGCCGCCACGCTGAGGCCGCCTCGCCCACCATCCGCCGGGTTGCCCGCGCGCAGGCACCCGGCACCGACAGCCCCTCGCAGCGGCGCGCGGGGCTGTCATATACTCCCGCGCATGCATGCCCCCTCACCTGGCGCCCCGCCCTCCCCATCCTCTGCCGGACTGTCCGCGCTGCCGGATACCGACCTGATGCTGCTGGTCGCCAACGGCCTGATCGAGCAGCCGGTGGCCGAGCTGTTCCGCCGCCACAACGCGGCGCTGTACAACTACGTGGCCTGGCTTTGCCAGGGCAACACCAGCGAGGCCGAGGACGTGACCCAGAAGACCTGGGTCAAGCTGATGACCCGCTGCGCGGACTACCAGCCCAGCGCGGCCCTGCGCACCTTCCTGTTCCAGATCGCACGCAATACCTGGCTGGACCAGTTGCGCGGCGCCTACGAGCGCCAGCGCGACACGCTCGACGAGACGCATCTCGCCATGCCTGCCGACGACCTCAGCCCCGAGGCCGAGGCGCAGTTGCGCCAGAACCTGCAGGGCGTGCGGCAAGCGCTGCTGGCGCTGCCGGCGGCGCAGCGCGAGGTGATCGTGCTGCGCTTCTTCAGCGAGATGAGCGTGGAGGACATCGCCCTGACGCTGGGCGAGAAGTTCGAGACCATCAAGAGCCGGCTGCGCTACGCCTTTGCACGGCTGCGCGAGAACCTGGTGGCCACGCCATCGCAGGAGCGGCTGCCATGAGCGCGGACGAACGCTTCATCGCCGGCGAGGACCGGCTCGCGGCATTGCTGCGCGAGTTACCCGCCTTTATACCGCCCGCCTCGCTGGAGGCCTCGGTGATGGCTGCGGCGCGTGCGGAGCAGGCGGCGCGCAACGCGCCAGCGCCGCTACCGCCAGCCTCGCTGCCGGCCAAGGTCCGGGCCTACGCCGAACAAGCCGAGGCGCCCGCCGACGATGACGAACTGGATTTCACGCCGCCGGCGGGATTGCAGGCAGCGGTCATGGCGCAAGCCGCGCGGATGCAAGCGGCGCAGGCCACGCGCCGCAATGCCGTGCTGGAGGAAATCCGGCGCGGCGACGTGCCGCAAAGCGTGCTAGGCGCGCCAGTCAGCGAGGCAGCGCAGGCGTGGCTGCGCGAGCAGGCGCTGCCCGCACAACCGGCCGCCGGCGCAGAGCCAACTGGCAAGCCGCCCCGTGCCCGCCCCGCACGGCGCTGGTGGCCCGCGCTGGGCGCGCTCGCCGCCACCCTTGGCGTGGGCGTCTTGTCGCTGCAGATCGTCATGCGCCAGCTTGACCTGCGCCACGGCGAAATCACGTTACCCGCCCAAGCCCCGGCCCCCGTGGCGGACACGGCAGCAAACAAGACGGCAAAGCAGGCGGAACCCGCCAAGCCGGTTGCACAAGCGGCGGTGCAGCCAGCGGCTCCGGCCCCGGCTCCAGCTCCGCAAGCGGAATCCGCGGGACAGCAGGCATCGCCGCGCGCGGATGCGCCAGTGCCTCCGCCCGACACTCAAGCCGCTCATGCCGCACAGCCTGCGCCTGCACCGGCCCGCCCGCCCGCCGAGGCACAGGCCAAGGCCGCGCCTCGCGAGCCGGACCGGCTAGCGGAACAGCGTGCACCTGCATCCAGGGATAGCGCAGCGGGCGCGACCGGCTCACTCTCTGCCGGAGCGCCTCCCGCCGCAGCGGCAGCGCCTGCGGTACCTGCCCCGGCACCCATGGCGCCGATCGCGCCGATGGCTGCCATTGCGCCGCCAGCCCCGATCGCCCCCATCGCCCCACCGGCGCCAGCGCCCACCATCGATGCACCCAGGTTGGCACTGCGCGCCAGCCCGTCGCAGCAGGCCGATGCGGCACGCGCACCCGCGCCTGCCGCACGCGTGCAAAGGGTGGGAACGTTGACGATGAGCTTGCGGGAAGAACCTCAGCTAGCGGTGGAGCGCTTGCTATCCGCCCCGTCGGGGGCCGAGCCCGCCGCCGGGGCGCAGCTGGCGCTGCGTGTCACGGCGTCGGCGCCGGCCAGCCCCGAGGTCAGGGCGTGGGTCGAGCGGCTATGGCAGGCGGTGCCGGCGCAATACCGGCCGCCGCTGCCCTATGCGGTGCAGGCCGACAGCACATTGCCGCCAGCCACCGTGCGCATCGAGCGCCAGGCCGATAGCGCATCCTGGTAGGCGCAGGGGACGAGGCTCGGCGCACTCAGTCCAGGGCCACCTCGCCCACACCGCCGCCGAGCGAGTTGATCACCACCAGCAGTTGCTCGCGCAGCCAGCGATTGGCGCCATCATTCTCGCCGCCGGCATGCCAGTAAAGGTGCAGTTCCAGCGTAGGCACCTTGAAGGGCAGCGAGAGCAAGCGGTTGGCATATGGCTCGTTGGCGATGCGCGCGTAGCGCAGCGGCAGCGTGGCCAGCAAGTCGGTGCAGCTCACCACCCGGCAGGCCGCGGCGTAATGCTGGCAGCGCAACCGCACCCGGCGCGTCAGGCCCATGCGGTGCAGCGCCTGGTCTTCCAGGCCGGCCCCGCGCCGGCGGGACGACACATGCACGTGCTCGGCGGCCAGGTAGCGCTCCAGCGTCAGCTCCTTCTTCATCAGCGGATGGTCGCGGCGGGCCAGCACCACCATCGGGTCGGCCATGAAGGGCGTGTGATGGATGGCCGGCGACACCGGCAGCAAGATATCGATGGCCGCGTCGAGCGTGCCGGCCAGCAGTTCCGACTCCATCTCGCGCCGGTCGAAGCGGATCGCCGCGATCTCCACCTGCGGCGCCATCGCGGTCACGCGGGCCATCAGGGGCGGCAGCAGGGTGGACTCCAGCGCATCGCGCATGCCAATGGTGAAGCGGCGCACTGTGGCCGCCGGATCGAAATGCGGCGTGTCCTGCAAGGTGCGGGCAAAGGACTGCAGGGCCGTGCGCACCTCGGCGGCCAGCGAGCGCGCCAGCGGCGTGGGTGCCATGCCCTGCCCCCGCCGCTCGAATAGCGGGTCGTCAAACAAGAGGCGCATGCGCCCCAGCGCGTGGCTGACCGCGGGCTGGGTCAGGTTAAGCTGGCGGGCGGCGGCCGTGATGCTGCCTTCGCTATAGATAGCGTCGAACACCACGAAGAGATTCAGGTCGATGCGGGATAGCTGCATGACGGGCATTCTGGCATGGAATGCACGGTATTGATACTGGCAAATCCAGAAAATTCATTTTTCTAATTACCTGGATTGCGGTACAGTCCTCTCCAGTCGGCGCAAACCGCGTCCGCCGGTGCCGGAAACGGCCCACCGCAACCCGCGGCGGCCCAACCGATGCCGGCCTCATTCAGAGGTGGAGGAGACAACATGCAATTCGAGTACACCCCCAAGGTCAAGGAAATGCAGGCTCGCCTGCTGGCCTTCTTCGACAAGCACATCTATCCGAACGAGAAGCGCTTCTACGCCGAGATCCAGGCCAACCGCCAGGCCGGCAACGCCTGGGTCCCGACCAAGGTGATCGAGGAACTCAAGCCGCTGGCGCGCGAAGCCGGCCTGTGGAACCTGTTCCTGCCCCATTCCAAGCGTGCCCCGGAAGGCCTGTCCAACCTGGAATACGCACCGCTGTGCGAGATCATGGGCCGGGTGCCCTGGTCGGCCGAAGTCTTCAACTGCGCGGCGCCCGATACCGGCAACATGGAGACGCTGGAGCGCTACGCGTCGGAAGAACTCAAGGACAGGTGGCTGGAGCCGCTGCTGCGCGGCGAGATCCGCTCGGCCTTCCTGATGACCGAGCCGGCCGTGGCTTCGTCGGACGCCACCAATATCTGCTGCAGCATCCGCCGCGATGGCGACGAATACGTGATCAACGGCACCAAGTGGTGGTCGTCGGGCGCGGGCGATCCCCGTTGCGAGGTCTATATCGTGATGGGCAAGACCGACCCGGAAGCGGGCCGTCATGAACAGCAATCGATGATCGTGGTGCCGGCCGATACCGCGGGCATCACCATCAAGCGCTTCCTGCCGGTGTTCGGCTACGACGACGCGCCGCACGGCCACATGGAGATCGAGCTGAAGGACGTGCGCGTGCCGGCAGCCAACATCCTGCTGGGCGAAGGCCGCGGCTTCGAGATCGCCCAAGGCCGCCTCGGCCCGGGCCGCATCCACCACTGCATGCGCAGCATCGGCGTGGCCGAGCGCGCGCTGGAACTGCTGTGCAAGCGCGCCCTGTCGCGCGTTGCATTCGGCAAGCCGGTGGCCGCCCAGGGCGTGACGCGCGAGCGCATCGCCGAAGCCCGCTGCGAAATCGAAATGGCGCGCCTGCTGACGCTCAAGGCCGCCTACATGATGGACACCGCCGGCAACAAGGTGGCCAAGGCCGAGATCGCCATGATCAAGGTCGTCGCCCCCAACATGGCGCTGAAGGTGATCGACTGGGCCATCCAGGTGCACGGCGCCGCTGGCGTCTCTGACGAATTCCCGCTGGCCAACTGGTGGGCGCACCAGCGCACCCTGCGCCTGGCCGACGGCCCGGACGAGGTGCACCGCAACGCCATCGCCAAGCTGGAGCTGGCCAAGCACATGGGCGTGAGCCCGGACGACATCAGCATGCCGGTGGCACGCGGCTTCTAAGCCGCAACGATCCGCAATCCGCCA
Organism: Cupriavidus sp. GW822-FHT02D05; assembly: GCF_058802485.1. Classification (NCBI taxonomy): domain Bacteria; kingdom Pseudomonadati; phylum Pseudomonadota; class Betaproteobacteria; order Burkholderiales; family Burkholderiaceae; genus Cupriavidus; species Cupriavidus sp. GW822-FHT02D05. The sequence continues at coordinate 478,088 of NZ_JBXAOE010000002.1, forward strand.
CAAGCGGCCACAACCGGTCTCACCGCCGGCCCTGCTGGCAACATGGAAAACGCGCAGCCAGTCTGCGCGTTTTTTTCTTCTGTGCTTAAATCGCGCGGTTCGCCGCGCCAGTGGTTGATGTGGCGATTCACCGATTGCACGATCGCAGCCAGGAGCCCTTCCCGATGATCGACGTCTACAGCTGGCCCACGCCCAACGGCCACAAAATCCACATCATGCTCGAGGAGTGCGGCCTCCCGTACAAGGTCCACCCCATCAATATTGGCGCCGGCGACCAGTTCGGCGAGGACTTCCTCAAGATCAGCCCGAACAACAAGATCCCGGCCATCGTCGACCCCGATGGCCCGGACGGCAAACCCATCTCGCTGTTCGAGTCCGGCGCCATCCTGCTTTACCTCGCCGGCAAGACCGGCAAGTTCCTGCCCGAGGACGTGCGCGGCAAGTACGACGCGCTGCAATGGCTGATGTTCCAGATGGGCGGCGTCGGCCCGATGCTGGGCCAGGCGCACCATTTCCGCATGTATGCGCCACAGCAGATCGAGTACGCCATCAACCGCTACACCAACGAGGCCAAGCGCTTGTACGGCGTCATCGACAAGCAACTGTCGGAACATGCCTGGCTGGCTGGCAGCGAATACTCCGTGGCGGATATCGCGACCTTCCCGTGGCTGCGCAGCTGGCAGAACCAGGGCGTGGAGCTGGACGACTATCCGCACCTGAAGCGCTGGTTCCTTGAGATCGCCGAGCGGCCCGCCGTGCAGCGCGGTGTCGCGGTGCTGGCACAGGAACGCAAGCCGCTGAGCGGCGACAAGGAACGGGAAATCCTGTTCGGCGCCACGCAGTACCAGCGCCGCTGAGCAGCCCGTCAGCGCGGCCATGGCGCCAGGCGGTCAATGGAGGGAAACCACCTGCATCTCGCCAGCGCCGGCCACGCGCGCCGGCGCCTGCAGGCAGCACAGCAGGCTCGCCACGGGATGCAGCGCGTCGATCCGGTACGCCTCATCGGGATCCGGCGCGAAGACCATGCCGGGCTGCAGGTACGCCACCTGCCGCTCGACGTGCGGCCATGGCGAATGCCACTGCAGGCATAGCGTGCCCGCATGGCAGGCCGCCCAGTTCAGCCCGCCCGCGCGCAGGCGCAGCGCCCATTCAGGCTCGCCCTCGGCCAGCGAGACAAAAGCCGCATTGGCGCGCGGCACGCCATCCGCACCGCGCTGTGCGCCACCGGCCCGCCAGAAATCCGCCTGGCCCACGGCAAAGGCATCGTAGCTGCTGGTCACGCCCGCTCCCACCAGCCCGACGGCATTCGGGTCCAGGATCGCACGGATCAATACCGTGTCCTGCAGCACCGCCAGATGCACGCGCTCGGCCTGGCGCAGCGCATAGACGCCGCCCGCCGACACCAGCACCGGCTCGCCACCCACCGGAGTCAGCTTGATCGTGCCGTGCAGGCAAGCCCACCACTCGGCACGCGTGGTGACAATGCCGGACTGCATCGCGCCTTGCCGCAAAAAGACGTAGTCCCCGCTGCTGCCCAGGCCAGCGGCTTCCGGCACCACCCTCACCTGCAGGCCCACGCGCAACTGCGACGCGGTTCCGCCTGTCAGGATTTCGCCACGCATCTGCGCGTCGAACAACGAAAAAATACGCATGGCACTCACTCTCCACGTAATGGAAAAATACAGCGCCGCGCTTCCCCGGGGATTTGAGTGCCTCTATGTCGAGGTCGTGATCTTTTTTGGCCTGGTGCTTCGCTGCTTTAACAAGATGCCGAGGCGGGGCGCCTCTTTCCTTGTGGCCGCGAAACCCATTCGTAACATTTGGACAAGCTTTTACCCTTCGCCGGCGGGCATCATCCGCAGGTTGCCGGCGACGCATTGGCGCCGCGCTTCGTCCGGCATGCAACGACGTCCGGCGACGTCCGGCGACGTCCGGCGACGTCCGGATACATGGGATTACATGCGAGGACATGCGAGGGCATGCGGCGAGTGCCAGGTCAGTGACCTATAGTGCGTACTACTATAAGGCGTCGCTACAAAGAGGTCAAACCCTTAGCCTCGATCCGTTCTCAATCACGTACAGAGCCATGGTCGCCGATCCTCTCAAGCGCTTCGGGCTGCACCTTGCCGAGCTGCGCAAACAGCGTGGCTGGTCACAGGAAAAGCTCGCTCTCGAAAGCGGCATGGCGCGCTCCTACCTCAGCGGCATCGAGCGCGGCGTGCGCAATGTCTCCTTGATCAATATCTGCGCGCTGGCCGGCACGCTGGGCGTGGACGCCAGCGAGATGCTCAACTTCAGCGAGGCCGACAGCGGCGGCCGCGGCGGCGCGCTCGTGCTGGAACAACGCTGCGCCGAGTTCAACATCACGCCGGCACAGCGTGTCACGGTGCGCCATATGGCCTTGATGACCGATGCAGAGCAGGACGTGATCGCATCGGTGGCGCGCACGATCGCCGTCCGGGCCATGCAGGCCTGACGGCGCCGGATTCAGCTAGCGCAGGCGGGCTCGTCCACTGCCAGCAGTTCGGCAAAGCGCGCTGCGTCGAGATTGGACCCGCACACGATCAGCGCGACCTTCTTGCCCGCCAGTGTCTGACGCAGGGGCCCCAGCAGCGCCGCGGTGGACACCGCGGTAGCCGGTTCCGTGGCCAGCTTCATGTCGCGATAGAGGATGCGCATGGCCGCGCGTATCGCCTCGTCTGAGACGCGCACCATGCCGTCGACAAACTGGCGGCACACGCCGTAGCTGTAGTCCAGCGCGTAAGGCGCGCCCAGGCTGTCGGCAACCGTCGTGACGCGCTCCAGCGTTTGCGGCCGCCCGGCCTCGAAGCTGCGGTTCATGGCATCGGCGCCGTCCGGCTCGACCCCATAGACCCGGCAAGCCGGATTGATCTGCTTGACCGCCGCGGCAATGCCGCCGCACAGGCCGCCGCCGCCTACCGGCACCACCACCGCATCCAGCCCAGCCACCTGGCGCATCAGCTCAAGCCCGACCGTCGCGGTGCCCTGCGCGATCAGCGGGCCATCGTAGGGGTGCACCATGGTGCGGCCTTCGTCGGCCACCAGCTGCAGCGCGTGGTCAAAAGCGGCATGCACGTCCGGCAGCAACAGCACCTCGGCGCCTGCCTCGCGGCAGGCCGCCACGCGCGCGGGGCTGGCGGTGGCCGGCATGGCCAGCTTGGCGCCGACGCCGGCCACCTTGGCCGCGTAGGCCACCGCCATGGCATGGTTGCCAGCGCTGGCCGCCACCACGCCGCGCGCCCGCGCAGAGGCATCCATGTGCTCGATGCTGTTGAGCGCGCCACGTACCTTGAAGGTGCCGGTGAGCTGGAACAGTTCCAGCTTGAGCCAGACCTCGGTACCGGCATCGAGTTGCAGGGCCGCCCCGGTCTGCCAGCGCCACACGGGTGTCTCCAGCACCTTGCCTTGCAGGCGTCGCGCGGTGCTCTGGATTTCGGTCAGCAAGGGATAGCGGGCGTGCGCGCGCAGGTCTGAAAGATCGGACATCGGGTGTTCTCCATCGAATCGGTTGGTCGCGTGCAAGCCCCTATGGCCGTGCACGGCAAGGGAGGGACCACGGGCCACCAAGCACCAGCCAAAGCCGCAGCTCAGCGACCCCGGATAATTCGAATAATGGAGAACGAGAAGGAAATCGACGACGCGCCGGACGTGGAGGCAACCCCGACCGGCAGCTCGGCACCCACGCATGCAGCAGCGCCACCGGTATCGGTGGTACGGCACAGCGAGGAAGGGGCGAGCGATTGGAACGTCATGGAGCGGCAAGTATGCCACAACCCGCGGCGCCGTGGCGGCATGCGTGCGCGTGGCTGTCGCGCGCGCCCTGCTTCCTGTGCGTGCTCGCACGCCGCCGTTGAAGACGCGGTCGCGGCAGCCCGGCGTTACACGCCCAGCATGCCCTGGCGCTCGATGAATGCGATCACCTCAGCCAGCCCCTGCCCCGACTTCACGCTGCCCATCACAAACGGGCGCGCGCCACGCATCTTGCGCGCATCGCTTTCCATCACGTTCAGGTTGGCGCCAACATAAGGGGCCAGGTCGGTCTTGTTGATCACCAGCAAATCAGACTTGGTGATGCCCGGTCCGCCCTTGCGCGGGATCTTCTCGCCGCCGGCCACGTCGATCACGTAGATGGTCAGGTCCGACAGCTCCGGGCTGAAGGTGGCCGCCAGGTTATCGCCGCCGGACTCGATGAAGACGACGTCGGCATCGGGAAACTTGCCCAGCATGCGCTCGACCGCTTCCAGGTTGATCGAGGCATCCTCGCGGATCGCGGTGTGCGGGCAGCCGCCGGTTTCCACGCCCATGATGCGCTCCGCCGGCAAGGCGCCGGAGATGGTCAGCAGGCGCTGGTCTTCCTTGGTGTAGATATCGTTGGTGATGGCGACCAGGTCATAGCGCTCGCGCATGGCCTTGCACAGCATCTCCAGCAAGGTAGTCTTGCCGGAACCGACGGGGCCGCCCACGCCGACGCGCAACGGGGGATTCTTCTTGGTACGAGCCTGGGTCATGGTGGACATCTTGTCTTGGGGAATCGTTTGAATGCTGCCGTGGTTCGCTTCAGGAACGGAACAGCCGCGAGTACTGCGTCTCATGGCGCGCGGACAGCAGCCCCAGCATCGGGGAAAAAGTGGACAGCTGCGGTGGCTCGGCAGCGGCGCGCCGCACGGCCTCATCGACGGTCTCAAGCACCGCGGGATGCAGCCGGCGCAGGATGTGCTGCCCGGCCACCTGCCCCAGCGGCACCGCCTTGAGCGCCGCCGACACCTGGTTCTCCGCCCAGCTGAAGCAATAAGCCGCCAGGCCGTCGCGCTCATTCACGTCCAGCGCCACGCAAGCCGCGGCAAAGGCGGTAGGCAGGCACACCGGCGACAACGCTGCCAACTGCGCGCGCAGTGCGGCATCGCCCCACGCCATCTGCGCCACCAGCCGCGCCAGCGACCAGCCCATCTGCTCGGTCTCCAGCCGCAACTCGGCGCTTTCGCGCGTGGCATGGAACCAGTCGTTCCATTCGGCCAGCCGCGCTGCATCCAGCGTGCGCCAATGGCGATACAGCAGCAGCCACACGGGCGCTTCGCACTGCGCCTGCACGTCCAGCAGGTTGCTGCGCACCCACTGCTCCGCGCTGCCGGCATCGCGCACCATGCCGCACTCGATGGCAGCCTCCAGCCCTTGCGAATAGCTGAAGCCGCCGATCGGCAGCGCCGGCGAGGCGAGGTGCAGCAGGGAGATGAGTTGGGCGAGCTGGGTCATGGGCGCTTGCGCATAAGGCGCTGACTTGCGTCGCCCGGGGGCTCGGAGGCCGCAGGCTTCGGCGAGCGCCCGCCCTCTCCCCCCACCCCTCTCCCGCGAGCGGGAGAGGGGTGCGTTGGCGAAGTCGACGATATCGATCCAGCATGCTCCGATGCGCAGCCGGTTTGCTCCCCTCTCCCGCTCGCGGGAGAGGGGCTGGGGGAGAGGGCGGGCGCATCCATATGCCCCAGCTCCAAAACTACCTCACGCACTCTTTCCAGCACGGCATCCGTTTGCGCCAGCACTTCGTTATTCCAGAAACGCAGGAGCGTATAGCCGCTGCGCTTGAACCACGCGTCGCGCGCGCCATCGGACGCATCGCCGTGTTGCCCGCCGTCAGCCTCGATCACCAGCTTCAATTCCATGCACACAAAGTCGGCAATAAAAGGACCGATCTGCTTCTGGCGCCTGAACTTGAGGCCCATGAAGCGATAGGCGCGCAGGCGATACCAGAGTCGCTGCTCGGCATCGGTCTGGCTGGCACGGAGCAATTTGGCGAACTGGGGCTTCGGCACCCGCTCGCCCTCCTCCCCCTCCCCTCTCACGCAAGCGGGAGAGGGGTGTTCAGGCATCGGAGTTTGGGTGCGCGGTGGCTTGCTCATACGTGTGGGACAAAGCCTCAGTGCTTGTGCCCGCAGCTCTCGTCGTGCACATGCGGCGCGTGGTCGTGGCCATGTTTATCGCCGTGGTCATGGCTGTGCGCATGGCCATGATCGTGATCGTGCCCATGATGTTCATGGAATACGGCCTGCGCCGCGGCATAGTCCTCGGCAAACGTCGCATCGTGCCCATGCTTGTGCCCGCCGCCGTAGGCGCCGGCTTCCGGCTCGAACGGCAGTTCCGCGCGTTCGGCCTGCACGCCGAGGCGGGCCAGCATGTCCGCGAGCACCGGGTCGAATTCCAGGCGCAGGTAGTCGCGGCCCACTTCCACCGGCGTGTGGCGATTGCCAAGGTGGTAGGCCGCGCGCATCAGTGCCTGCGGATCGCTGGCGCCGACTTGCAGCACGGATTCCGGCGCGGCCTGCACTTCGACAAAGACGCCGCCTTCGGTGACCAGCAGGTCGCCGCCGCGCAGCACGGTGCCGCGCGCAAGGAACAGCGCCACTTCTTCGCCGTTGTCGAGGGTGGCGCGCAGGCGGCTTTTGCTGCGCTCGGAAAAAGGCAGCACCAGCTTGGGCGCGCGGCGCACCAGCACGGCGGCGATGCCGTGCGGGGCGGCGAGATGTTTGTCGATCTTTTGCAAAGCGGCCCTTCAGAAGAGGAAATAACGCTGCGCCATCGGCAGTACGGTAGCCGGCTCGCAGATCAGCAACTGGCCGTCGGCCACCACCTGGTAGGTCTCGGGATCCACCGTGACGTTCGGCTGCCAGTCATTGTGCACCATGTCGCGCTTGCCCACGGTGCGCGTGCCTTGTACCGCCGACAGCACCTTGTTCAGGCCGTAGCGCCCGCCCACATCGGCGGCCAGCGCCGCTTGCGAAACGAAGGTCAGCGATGACTTGTGCAGGGCGCGTCCGCCGGCGCCGAACATCGGGCGGTAGTGCACCGGCTGCGGCGTGGGGATCGATGCGTTGGGGTCGCCCATCGCTGCCGCGGCGATCATCCCGCCCTTCAAGATCAGGCTCGGTTTGACGCCGAAGAAGGCCGGCTTCCACAGCACCAGGTCGGCCCACTTGCCGACTTCTACCGAGCCCACCTCGTGCGCGATGCCGTGCGTGAGCGCGGGGTTGATCGTGTACTTGGCGATGTAGCGCTTGACGCGGAAATTGTCATGCCCGCCGCGCGCGTCGTTGGGGTCGCCGGGCAGCTTGCCGCGCTGCGCGGCCATCTTGTGCGCGGTCTGCCAGGTGCGGATGATGACCTCGCCAACCCGGCCCATGGCCTGCGAATCGCTGGAGATCATCGAGAACGCGCCGAGGTCGTGCAGGATGTCCTCGGCGGCAATGGTCTCGCGCCGGATGCGGCTTTCGGCGAAAGCGATGTCCTCGGCGATCGACGGGTCCAGGTGGTGGCAGACCATCAGCATGTCGAGGTGTTCGTCGAGCGTATTGATGGTGTACGGCCGCGTCGGGTTGGTCGACGACGGCAGCACGTTGGGCTCGCCGCACACCTTGATGATGTCGGGTGCATGGCCGCCGCCCGCGCCTTCGGTGTGATACGTATGGATGGTGCGGCCCTTGAACGCGGCCACGGTGGCTTCGACGAAGCCAGCCTCGTTGAGCGTATCGGTGTGGATCGCCACCTGCGTGTCGGTGGCATCCGCCACGCTCAGGCAGTTATCGATGGCCGCGGGCGTGGTACCCCAGTCCTCGTGCAGCTTGAGCCCGATGGCGCCGGCCTCGACCTGCTCCATCAGCGGCCCCGGCAGGCTGGCGTTGCCCTTGCCGAGCAGGCCGATATTCATCGGATAGGCCTCCACCGCCTGCAGCATGCGCTCCATGAACCAGGGGCCGGGTGTGACGGTGGTGGCAAAGGTGCCGGTGGCCGGCCCGGTGCCGCCACCGATCATGGTGGTGACACCGCTCATCAGCGCCTCCTCGATCTGTTGCGGGCAGATGAAGTGGATGTGGCTGTCGATGCCGCCAGCGGTGACGATCATGCCCTCGCCCGCGATCACCTCGGTGCCCGGCCCGACGACGATCGTCACGCCCGGCTGGATGTCCGGGTTGCCGGCCTTGCCGATGGAGGCAATGCGCCCGTCCTTGAGGCCGATGTCGGCCTTGACGATGCCCCAGTGATCGACGATCAGCGCATTGGTGATAACCGTGTCGACGCAGTCCTTGGCCATGCGCTGGCTCTGCCCCATGCCGTCGCGGATCACCTTGCCGCCGCCGAATTTCACTTCCTCGCCGTAGACGGTGAAGTCCTTCTCCACCTCGATGATGAGCCCGGTGTCGGCCAGCCGCAGGCGGTCGCCGGTGGTGGGGCCGAACATCTCGGCATAAGCCTGCCTGGAGATTTTCACGCTCATCACAGCGCTCCCATGATCTTGCCGTTGAAGCCGTAGACGATGCGCGCGCCCGAAAGCGCCACCAGCTCCACCGTGCGGCTCTGGCCCGGCTCGAAGCGCACGGCAGTGCCGGCGGCGATATTCAGGCGGAAGCCGCGCGCGGCCTCGCGGTCAAAATCCAGCGCGGGGTTGGTCTCGTAGAAATGGAAATGCGAGCCGACCTGGACCGGGCGGTCGCCGGTGTTGGCCACCGCCACGCTGACCGTGGCACGGCCGGCGTTCAGTTCGATCTCGCCCTGCGCGGGCATCAGTTCACCGGGGATCATGATGGGTTCCTTGTCGAGGTCAGTGCGCTCAGGCAACCATCAGGCCGACGCCATACAGCGCCACGCCCGCACCGGCCAGCCGTGCCAGCCAGCCCGCGTGGCGGCGCAGCGCGCCGCCCAGGCCGATGCCGGCCGCGTGCAGCACCATCGTGGCCACGCTGAAGCCGCCCACATAGGCCGCTACCGCGGGCAAGGCGCCGGCCGTGGCCGGCAACTCGGATCCGTGCGCATAGCCGTGGAAGACGGCGAAGCCGCCCACGATGGCCATCCCCGCCCATGCCGGCAGTTTGGCGCGCAGTGCCACCAGCAAGCCGATCACCAGCAGCGACGCGGCAATCATCGGCTCCACCAGCGGCAGGCTCATGCCGGCGAGGCCGAGCACCGCGCCAGCCAGCATCAAGGCCACGAAGGCAAAGGGCATGCGCAAGGCTTCGCGCGGCGAGCGCGCACCCAGCGCGCTCCACACACCCACGCCCACCATGGCGAGCAAGTGATCCATGCCAGTAAAAGGATGCAGCAAGCCGGCAAACAGGCTGGCGCCAACGGTGGTGGCGTCATGGCCCGGATGCGCGACGGCGGCGGCGCTGGCGAGCGCCAGCGAAGCGCCCACGGTGGCGAGCCTCACGGCGCGCGAGCGGTTGGAGTGGTTCATGTCTTGACCTCGTGTCTTGTTCAAACGATGGGATGGTGCACGGTGACCAGCTTGGTGCCGTCGGGGAAAGTCGCTTCCACCTGAATATCCGGGATCATCTCGGCCACGCCATCCATCACGTCCTCGCGCGAGAGCACGGTCGTGCCCTCATGCATCAGCTCCGCCACGGAGCGGCCGTCGCGTGCGCCTTCCATGATGGCGGCGGTGATCAAGGCCACCGCCTCGGGATAGTTGAGCTTGAGCCCGCGCGCGCGGCGGCGCTCGGCCAGCAGCGCGGCGGTGAAGATCAACAGCTTGTCCTTCTCTCGCGGAGTGAGTTCCATCTTGGTATTCCCGTTGTTTTTTGTGTTGTCCGTGCGGTGTGCGATGAACAATGCTTGCGTCGGCACCTACGTCGCCCACAGCCTCAGGGGCCTGGCCGGCACACCGTGGATCGGTTCGCGCAGCGCGCTCCACGCCGTGACCATCAAGTGCCTGACCGCTTCCATCTGCGCGCCCAGCACGCGCAGCAGCAGCATCGACTGGCCGTCCTGCTCGAGCCGCGTCACGCCGGCGCGCAGGTCCGGCCGATACGGCAGCTGCTCGGCCAGCATCTCGGCGAGTTCCTGCGTGGCACCGTCACCTACCGCCCACAGCGTGCCCATGACATTGAGCCCGTCCAGCCCGGCCACCGCCTGGCGCAGCGCAGACGCCGCGTCCAGCTGCGCGCTCTCGATCCACAGCGCGCGCTTGCCGCCGCCCTGCACCCGGGTCTCCATGCCCAGCGTGCCGCGGCTCCAGGTCTCGCCGCTGGCCTGCCGGCCCAGCACGACCGCATCCCAGCCGATCGCGCTGGCACCGGGCGCCACCGTCACGGTGGTGGCAAGGCGCGCGTGCGCGTCATCGAAAACGATGTTCTCCTGCGGCAGCCAGTCCACCCGCGCGCCGGCTTCCAGCGTCAGCGTGACGCGCTGCGCGGCCTCCCGGCCGAGCGACTTGTACCACTTGGTGGCGCCAGGCGTCGCCAGCACCGCATGGGCGCCGGCGCCCACCGTCACGTCGATGTCCAGGCTGTCGCCGCCGGCCACGCCCGCGGGCGGATGCAGGATCACCACGTGGCAGATCGAGCCCTCGGGATAGAGTGGCTTTTGCACCAGCAACGGCCCCTGGTGCCGGCGCTCGACCAGCGCGCTGCGCTCGGCGCGCGCGGCAAAGCGCAGGCGCAGGCTGGCCTCCCATGCGGGTGGCACGGCGAGGGTCGAAGGAAAGTCGGGATGACGCATGAATGTTGGAATGGCGGAGGCAGCCGGCAATGCATCGTGCGCTGGATGCGGGCATCATAGCGCGCGGCCGGGGGCACTGGAAGTGGTATTCGAGGCGGCATTCGAAGCGGCATCCGAGGCCGCACTCGAGGCCACATTCGGGACGGCACCCGATCGGCTGCCGGCAAGCGTCCGTCCTCTCCCGCACAGCGGGAGAGGGGGAACACACCAGCACTACGATCATGCGGCACCGCGTGTCGCATCACACCGCGATGAGCTCCCGCACGCCCTCCTCTTCCATCTTCGCGCCCTCGCCCCTTGCCACCACTTCGCCGCGGCTCATCACCACGTAATGATCCGCCAGGTGCCGGGCGAATTCGTAATATTGCTCCACCAGCAGCACCGTCATGCCGAACTCGTCCACCAGCAGGCGCAGCGCGCGCCCGATGTCCTGGATGATCGAGGGCTGGATGCCTTCGGTCGGCTCGTCCAGGATCAGCAGTTCGGGCTCGCTCATCAACGCGCGGCCGATCGCCAGCTGTTGCTGCTGGCCTCCGGAGAGATCGCCGCCGCGGCGCTGGCGCATGCTGCGCAACACGGGAAACAACTGGTAGATGCGGTCCGGCACGCCCGACGGGCTCTTGAGGCTGGCCGCGCCGATCAGCAGGTTCTCTTCCACCGTCAGGCGCGGGAAGATCTCGCGGCCTTGCGGCACGTAGGCCAGCCCCGATGCGACGCGCTCATACGGCGGCTTTTTCTCCAGCGCCTGCCCCGCCCAGCTGATACTGCCGCTCTTGGTCGGCACCACGCCCATCAGGCATTTGAGCAAGGTGCTCTTGCCCACGCCATTGCGGCCAAGCAAGGTCGTCAGCTTGCCTTGCGGCACCTCGAAGGTGACGTTGCGCAGGATGTGGCTGCCGCCGTAGAACTGGTTGAGTGCATTGACCTGCAACATAGTCTCGTTCCTTTTTTCGATCCGGCCCTGCGCCTAGCGGCCGAGATAGGATTCGATCACGCGCTCCTCGCGCTTGACGGCGTCGAGCGTGCCTTCGGCCAGCACGCTGCCCTCGGCCAGCACCGTCACCTTGCCCTCATCGCCGGCCAGTGCGGCGACGAACTCCATGTCGTGCTCCACCACCATCATCGAGCAGGTGCCGCGCAGGCTGTTGAGCAGCTTGGCCAGCTGCATGGTTTCTTCATCGGTCATGCCGGCCACCGGCTCGTCCAGCAGCAGCAACTGCGGCTTCTGCATCAGCAGCATGCCGATTTCCAGCCGCTGCTTCTGCCCGTGCGACAGCAAGCCGGCCGAGCGATAAGCCTCGTCCTCCAGCCCCGTCAGCGCCAGCGTTTCCTCGATGCGGCGATGCCCTTCGGCGCCCAGGCGCGCGCGCAATGCAGTGAACCAGCGTTTGTCGCCCTTCGTCGCCAGCTCCAGGTTCTCCCACACTTCGTGCTGCTCGAACACGGTAGGCTTCTGGAACTTGCGGCCGATGCCGGTCTGCGCGATCTTGGGCTCGGTCATGCGCATCAGGTCGATGCTCTGGCCGAGGAACACGCGCCCGCTCACGTTGGCGTTGCGCGGCCCGGTCTTGCCGGTGATCACGTCCATCATGGTGGTCTTGCCCGCGCCATTGGGCCCGATCACGCAGCGCAGCTCGCCGTGGTCGATCGACAGCGTAAGCTTGTTCAGCGCGCGGAAACCGTCGAACTGCACGGTCACGTCTTCCAGGTAAAGGATGGGGCCGTGCGAGACGTCGATGACGCCCGGCTCCATGACGCGGCCCAGTCCCGTGGTGCCGCCGCTTTCGGCCTGTTGTGCTCCCAGTGCTGCGTTCATGCTTCCCCTCCGCTGCGGGTGGCGGCCGCCGGCGCATTCGCCGCGTTGCCCGGCGTGGCCTGCGGGCTGGCGCGCAAGGCACGCGCGCGCTTGAGCAGGCCGATCACGCCATCCGGCATGTACAGCGTCACCAGCACGAACATCGCGCCCAGCAGGAACAGCCAGTACTCCGCGAAGTAGGCCGTGAACATGGTCTTGGCGCCGTTGACGATAAAGGCGCCGATGATCGGGCCGATCAGCGTGCCGCGTCCGCCCACGGCCACCCAAACCGCCATCTCGATGGAGTTGGCCGGCGACATCTCGCCCGGGTTGATGATGCCCACCTGCGGCACGTAGAGCGCGCCGGCGATGCCGCACAGCACGGCCGAAAAGGTCCACACGAACAGCTTGTAGCCAAGCGGGTTGTAGCCCGAGAACATCACGCGCATCTCGGCATCGCGGATCGCGGTCACGACCCGGCCGAGCTTGGACGTCACGATGTAGCGGCAGGCGATGAAGCCGGCCAGCAGGGCAAGGAACGTCAGCACGAACAAGGCGGTACGGGTCTGCGGCGCGGCCACGGCAAAGCCGGCGATGCGCTTGAAATCCGTGAAGCCGTTGTTGCCGCCAAAGCCCGTCTCGTTACGGAAGAACAGCAGCATGGCGGCGTATGTCATGGCTTGCGTGATGATGGACAGGTACACGCCCTTGATGCGCGAGCGGAAGGCGAAGAAGCCGAACAGCCACGCCAGCACGCCCGGCACCAGCACCACCAGCAGCATCGCGTAACCGAGATGCTCGGTGCCGTGCCAGAACCACGGCATCTCCTTCCAGTCGAGGAACACCATGAAGTCCGGCAGGTCGCTCTTGTAGACGCCTTCGCGGCCAATGCTGCGCATCAGGTACATGCCCATGGCATAGCCGCCAAGCGCGAAGAACAAGCCGTGGCCGAGGCTGAGAATGCCGCAGTAGCCCCATACCAGGTCCAGCGCGATCGCGGCCAGCGCGAAGCACATGATCTTGCCGATCAGCGTCAGCGCATAGGCCGACAGATGCATGGGATGGCCTTCGGGCACCAGCAGCGCGCACACCGGCACGCCGATGCCCACCACCAGCGCGATCACCAGCAAGGCGGTCCAGCTGCGCCCGGAGAACAGCGGCTGGCGCTCCGGCACGGCCAGCCGGAAACCCGCCGTGGATGGATTCGAGAGTGAAGTCTTCATCATGCCTCCGCGCTGCGCCCTTTGAGCGCGAACAGTCCCTGCGGGCGCTTCTGGATGAAGAGCACAATCAGCACCAGGACAAAGATCTTGGCCAGCACCGCGCCATAGAACGGCTCGATGAACTTGTTGATCAGGCCCAGCCCGAAAGCACCAATGATGGTGCCCGCGAGCTGCCCCACGCCGCCCAGCACCACCACCATGAAGGAGTCGATGATGTAGGCTTGCCCGAGGTCAGGGCCGACATTGCCGATCTGCGACAGCGCGCAGCCGCCCAGGCCAGCGATGCCCGCGCCAAAGGCAAAGGCGTAGCTATCCACCTTCCAGGTGCGCACGCCCACGCAAGCCGCCATGGTGCGGTTCTGCGTGGTGGCGCGCACGAACAGGCCAAGGCGGGTGCGGTTGAGCACGGCCCAGGCCACCGCCACCACCGCCAGCGCAAACACGATGATGACCATGCGGTTGTACGGCAGCACCATGCCGGGCAGCCATTCGATGCCGCCGCTCATCCAGGATGGATTGGCCACTTCCACGTTCTGCGCGCCAAACAGCGTGCGCACCGCCTGCATCAGCAGCAGGCTCACGCCGAAGGTGGCCAGCAGCGTTTCCAGCGGGCGGCCGTAGAGATGGCGCAGCACCAGCCGCTCCAGCACGAAGCCAACCACGGCGGAGGCGAGGAACGATGCGGGCAACGCGAACAGCAGGTACCAGTCGAACGCGCTGGCGAAGTGCGCGCGGAACACGCCCTGCACCATGTACGTGGCGTACGCGCCGATCATCAGGAATTCGCCGTGCGCCATATTGATGACGCCGATCAGGCCGTAAGTGATGGCCAGCCCCAGCGCGGCGAGCAGCAGCACGCTGCCCAGGCTCAGGCCGGCAAAGAGGTTGCCGATCAGCTCGGCGCGGCGCTGGTCGCCGCGCAGGGCGTCGAGCGCCTGCTGCGCGGCGCCGCGCAGTTCGGCGTCGGGCTCGCGAAAATTGCCGGCGGCGTCCTTTTCCAGCAGCGGCTGCAACTTCTGGCGGCTCTGCGGATTGCTGTCGCGGCCAAGGATGCGGATGGCTTCGAGGCGATCGTCGCGGCTGCCATCGGCCAGCACGATATTTGCCCAGATCACATCGAGCTTGGTGCGCAGGCCGGCGTCAGCCTCGGCCTTGCGCGCGGCCTCCACCACCGGGCGCGATGCGCTGCCCGGCTGGTCCAGCAGCGTATTGACTGCCTGCGTGCGCACCGCCGCATCGGGCGATTGCAGCAGCGTGCTGCTGGCGGCACTGTCCACCATCGCGCGCAGGCTGTTGTTCAGGGTGAGCGCTTCGAGCGCATCGGGCTTGACCGTGACCGGCGTGCCGCTGATCGCGTCCACCAGCTTGTCGCCGTCCTGGCGCACCATGCCGACGCCGGGCGCATATTGCAGCGTATCGTCCTGCAAGGCCTTGAGGATGGGGCCGGCCTGCGCCACCGGCGCCTTGGTCAGTGCGGTGATCGCGGCGGTCTTGGCGTCGAAGTCGTCTTCGGCCAGCGGCTTCAGGTCGGCCTGCGTGAGCGGCGCGGCCCACAGCGGGCACGCAGCCAGCAGGAGCAGTGCAGCCAGCATGGCGCGCAACCGTGAAGCGAGAGAGAACGATAAGGGTCGGTGCATAAGGTTTGCGAGTCGCGCGCGGCGAAGCACGCGCGTCACCTTGATCGGCGTGACGATTTGCCGCCACCGCGCCGAAGCGGCGGACAGCATGCGAAGAGGCAAAGGCACTGCCTGGCGCCCTCCCCTCTCTCACCAGCCGCGAGGCCAAGCGGGGGAGCAGGAGAGCGCCAGGCGGGAGCCCTGCTTACATCACCTTGTCCGGCTTGCCTTCGTTACCCGCGATGAACGGGCTCCACGGCTGCGCGCGCACGGCCTTGGGCGTCTTCCACACCACCGTGAACTGGCCATCGCCCTTGATCTCGCCGATCATCACCGGCTTGTACAGGTGATGGTTCTCGCCCATGGTCAGGGTGAAGCCGTCCGGCGCCTTGAAGGTCTGGCCATACATCGCGGCACGCACCTTGTCGGGATCGGTCGTGCCGGCCTTCTTGACGGCCTGCGCCCACATATGGATGCCCACGTAGGTGGCTTCCATCGGATCGTTGGTCACGCGCTTGTCGCCGCCCGGCAGGTTGTTCGCCTTGACCCACGCCGCCCATTGCTTCTTGAAGGCTTCGTTTTCCGGGTTCTTGACCGACATGAAGTAGTTCCACGCGGCCAGGTGGCCCACCAGCGGCTTGGTGTCGATGCCGCGCAGTTCTTCCTCGCCCACCGAGAACGCCACCACCGGCACGTCCTTGGCCTTCAGGCCTGCGTTGCCCAGTTCCTTGTAGAAGGGCACGTTGGAGTCGCCGTTGATGGTGGAGATCACGGCGGTCTTGCCGCCTTGCGAGAACTTCTTGATGTTGGCGACGATGGTCTGGTAGTCGCTGTGGCCAAACGGCGTGTAGACCTCTTCGATATCCTTGTCCGCCACGCCCTTGCTCTTCAGGAAGGCGCGCAGGATCTTGTTGGTGGTGCGCGGGTAGACGTAGTCGGTGCCCAGCAGGAAGAAGCGCTTGGCGCCGCCGCCTTCCTTGCTCATCAGGTATTCCACCGCGGGAATGGCCTGCTGGTTGGGCGCCGCGCCGGTGTAGAAGACGTTCTTGGACATTTCCTCGCCTTCGTACTGCACCGGATAGAACAGCAGCGAGTTCAGCTCTTCATAAACGGGCAGCACCGACTTGCGCGACACCGAGGTCCAGCAGCCGAACGTGACGGCAACCTTATCCTTGGTGATCAGCTGGCGCGCCTTCTCGGCGAACAGCGGCCAGTTGGAAGCGGGATCGACCACGACCGGCTCAAGCTTGCGGCCAAGCACGCCGCCGCTCTTGTTGATCTCGTCGATGGTCATCAGCGCCACGTCCTTGAGCGAAGTCTCGGAAATGGCCATGGTGCCGGACAGCGAATGCAGGATACCGACCTTGATCGGCTCCTTGGACTGCGCCAATGCCAGCGGGCTCACGCCTGCCGTTGCAAACAAGGCCGCGGCGGCTACCGCCGACAGCTTCAGCATGTCACGTCTTTTCATTGCAGCTCCCAGATTGTCGTGTTGGATAAAGGAACAACGCACCCCGGGTACCTCTTCTGCAACTAGTATGCCATGGCATACAAGCTTGTATACAAGGCTGTGCACACGGCCTGGCGAGCCTCCAGAGGCCGCCAGGCCACCTATCGCACCACGATAGTGCGCAAACGTCACGCACCAAGCCTGTGCGCCGCCGCCGGCTGATTCAGATTGGGGCACATGGCGGCACGCATGTTGCGCCGTGCCTTGCCCGAATCCGCAATCGGCTCTATGGTGGCCTCTCGATTGCGCGCCAAGGCGTTGCCGCATGCGCCGCGACTACCCAGAAAAAGCACGACGGAGACAGCCCATTGAAAGCGTCAACGACGCCCGGCGCGGACCAGATCGTCATCATCGGCGCCGGTGTGGCCGGCATGTGCATGGGCATCAAGCTCAAGCAAGCCGGCATCGACGACTTTGTCGTGCTGGAGAAGGCCGGCACGGTGGGCGGCACCTGGCGGGACAACACCTACCCGGGCTGCGGCTGCGACATCCCCTCCCATCTTTATAGTTTCTCGTTCGCGCCCAAGCCGGACTGGTCCAGCGCATACTCGCCCCAGCCGGAGATCCATCGCTACCTGCAGCACTGCGCCGAGCGCTTCGGGCTGCTCGGGCATATCCGCTTCGGCACGGAGGTCACCGAGGCGCGCTACGACCAAGCCGCCTGCCTGTGGCGAGTGCGCACCAGCAACGGCGACATCATCGCCGCGCGCATCCTCGTCAGCGGCACCGGGCAGCTCAACCGCCCGCTGACACCGGATATTGCAGGACTGGATCACTTTGCCGGCACGGCCTTCCACTCCGCGCGCTGGCGGCATGACGCCGATCTGCGCGGCAAGCAGGTCGCGGTGATCGGCAATGGCGCCAGCGCGCTGCAGTTCATCCCGCGCATCGCGCCGGAAGCGGGCATGCTGACGGTATTCCAGCGCAGCGCCAACTGGGTGCTGCCGCGCAACGGCGAGGCCTATACGCCCGGACAACAGGCGCGCTTCGAACGGCACCCGTGGACTGCCCGGCTGCATCGCTGGCACCTCTACCTGCAGCGTGAACTGCGCTTCGGGCGCATGCAGCGGGACAGCGGCCGCAACCGGGAACTGGAAACGCTGGCGCGCCGCTACCTCGCGCACATGATTCCCGACCCGGTGCTGCGCGCCAAGCTCACACCCGATTACCCGATCGGCTGCAAGCGCATCCTGATCTCCGACGATTTCTACCAGGCGCTCAAGCGGCCGAACGTCCATGTCGAGACCGCCCGCATCGAGCGCGTCGAAGCCGACGCCGTGGTCACGGCCGACGGCGCCAGGCATCGGGCCGACGCCATCGTCTTCGCCACCGGCTTCGACGCCCGCTCCTTCCTCGCGCCGATCCGCATCACCGGCCGCCACGGCCGCACCCTGGCCGATCAGTGGCGCGAGGATCCCGAGGCGTATCTCGGCATGACGGCGCCGGGATTTCCCAACCTGTTCGTGCTGTACGGCCCCAATACCAACCTGGGCCACAACTCCATCATTTTCATGCTCGAGTGCCAGGCCCGCTATGTCCTGCGGTGCATCCAGGCCTGCCGCTCGGCGCGCTTCGCCTCCATGGAGGTGCGCCCGGAGGTGGTGACGCGCTTCAACCAGGCGTTGCAGGCGGCCATTGGCCAGACCGCGTGGGCGGGCTCGTGCAGCAGTTGGTACAAGTCGGCCAGCGGCAGGGTCATCAACAACTGGTCGAGCCATGCCACCGCCTATTGGTGGAAGACGCGCAAGCCGGACTGGGGGCACTTTATGCTGCGCCATGCCGGCGAGCGGCCCTAGCATTGCCCGGCCGCCGGCACCTGCCACATCGACGACATCGACGACATCGATTGCATTGACACCCACCGTTCGAGGAAGACTTCACATGCAGCGGCTGCAAGACAAAGTGGTCATGGTCACCGGCGCCGCGTCCGGCCTGGGCGCGGCGTTTGCGCGCGCGGCGGCGCAAGCCGGTGCGCGCGTGGTGCTCGCCGACATCGACGATGCCACCGGGACAATCCTGGCGCAAGCGCTGCGGGCGCAAGACGTGCAAGCGCATTACCAAACGCTGGATGTCACCAGCGAGGCGGACTGGGAAGCCGCCATGGGCGCGGTGCGCGAACGGCACGGCAAACTGGACGTATAGGTGAACAACGCTGGCATCGCGCTGCGCGGCTCGGTGGCGGATTGCACGCTGGCCGACTGGCAGCGCACGCTCGACGTCAACCTGACCGGCGTATTCCTGGGCTGCCGCGCCGCGCTGCCGCTGATGGGTGCGGGTGGCTCCATCGTCAATGTTTCCTCGGTCTACGGCCAGGTGGGCGGCGCGCAGGTTGCCGCCTACTGCGCGGCCAAGGGCGGCGTCACGCTGCTCACGCGCTCCGCCGCCCTGCACGGCGCCACGCTCAAGCCGCCGGTGCGGGTCAACTCCATCCACCCCGGCTTCGTCGACACGCCGATGGTCCAGGGCGCGCTGGACCAGCGCGATGCCGGTGGCGGCACCGCACGCGCGCGCATCGAAGCCTTCACGCCCCTTGGCCGCCTGGCTACGCCAGAGGAAATCGTCGGCGTGTTCCTGCTGCTGGCCAGCGACGAGGGCCGCTACATCACGGGCTCGCAGTTCACGGTCGATGGCGGCATCACCGCCCAGTAAGCCTGTCCACCCAGCCCGCCAAAAGAAGCCAAGGGAGTTCGACATGCAATGTCTGGAAATCGCGTCGGTGCCTATCCGAACCAGCCTGATCGAGGCCGGCAGCGGACGGCCGACTCTTCTCGTGCACGGCACCAGTTCCAGCGCGGAAACCAACTGGGCCGCGCTGCTGCCCGGGCTCGCGCAGCGCAGGCGCTGCCTGGCGCTGGACCTTGCGGGCTCTGGTGAAACCCGTGACGACGGCGCGCCGCTGACGCTCGATGCGCTGGTCGGACAGGTGCGAGACTGCATGGCGCTGGCGGGCGACCTGCCCGTGGACCTGGTCGGTTACTCGCTAGGCGGCGTGGTGGCAGCCACCGCGGCCGCGCTGATGCCGGAACGCGTGCGGCGCCTGGTCTTGTTTGGCGCCTGGGCGCGGACCGATAGCCGCATGCGCCTGCTGTTTACGCTGTGGCAGTCGCTGGCGCGGTCGGACCGCCATCAACTGGCGCGCATGGTCCTGCTCAATGGCGTATCGGAGCGTTTTATCGCGTGCATGGACGACGCCACCGTGGAGGGCATGCTGCGGCGCTTCGGCGCGAGCCTGGCGCCCGGCAGCGACCGCCAGGCCGGGCTCGACGCCATCATCGACATCACGCCGCTGTTGCCCCGCATCCGCGCCGCCACGCTCGTGATCGGCATGCGCCACGACCAGATGGTGCCGCCGGCGCATTGCCAAGCGCTCGCCGCGGCGATCAGTGGTGCCAGCTACGCGGAGATCGACAGCGGGCACCTGGTGATGCTGGAACAGCCCGAGCGCCTGCTCGCACTGATCGAGCAGCACCTGGATTCTGCGACCACCAGCACAAGCGAGCGCCAAGCCAACACGTTGAACCGATCTTAAGGCTGACCGATGAACACACTTGCGTCCTACCAGCCACGCAGCGCCTGGGCCATGGCCTCGATGCTGACCTGGCTTTCGCTGATCAACTTCCTCGACAAGATCGTGCTGGGCATGGTCGCCGTGCCGCTGATGGCAGACCTGAAGCTGCCGCCGGCCGAGTTCGGCCTGATCGCCAGCAGCTTCTTCTGGCTGTTCTCGCTATCCACCGTGCTGGTCGGCTTTCTGTCCAATCGCGTGGCCGCGCGCTGGCTGCTACTGGCGATGGGCTTGTCGTGGGCTGTGCTGCAGGTCCCGCTGGCGCTGGCGGGATCGGCCATGACCATCCTGGTGTGCCGCATGCTGCTTGGCGCAGCCGAAGGGCCAGCCTTCCCGATCTCCGTGCACGCGCTGTTCAAATGGTTTCCGGACCACAAGCGCAACCTGCCAGTGGCGATGATCAACCAGGGGGCCACCGTAGGCCTGCTGCTGGCAGGACTGCTGATCCCGCTGGTGACGATCCGATGGGGCTGGCGCGCCAATTTCATGATCCTGGCCGGCATCGGCATGGCGTGGAGCGCAATGTGGCTCTGCGTGGGACGCGAGGGACCGCTCACGCAGGCAAGCGCACCACGCGCCGGCACCGCGGCCACGCCCGTGCGCCTGCCCTATCGGCGCATCTTCCGCGACCCGACCGTGCTGGCCTGCCTGGCCATTGGCTTTTGCGCATACTGGGCGCTGGCGCTGGGGCTGACCTGGCTGCCCGCCTACCTGGAAAAAGGCCTGGGCTTCGACCCGGTCACCACCGGGCGCTGGTATGCGGCCATCGTGGCCTCGGCCATGCCCGTCACGCTGATCCTTAGCTGGCTGTCGCAGCGCATGCTGCGCGCAGGTGCATCGTCGCGGCTCGCGCGTGGCGCGCTGATCTCGGTGGCCGCGCTGGCAGGCGGCGGCGTGTACCTGGCGATCGCATCGATCACGCTGGCGCCGGTGCCCAAGACCTTGCTGATCGCCGTGGCGGCATGCCTGCCGCCCGTGGCATTCGCCCTGACGCCGGCCATGCTCGCGCAGATCGTGCCGGAGGGCCAGCGCGGCAGCGTGTTGTCGATCCACACGGCGCTGACCACGCTGGCCGGCATCCTGGCGCCGGCGGTGGTGGGGCAACTGGTGCAGCGCCATGGCATGAACGGCGGCTTTGATGCGGGCTTCACGATCAACGCCCTGCTGCTGCTGGCAAGTGGCGTGATTGGCTTATGCTGGATCAATCCCGAGCGTTCCGCAAAGGCGCTCGCGGCCTCGCCGCAAGATATAGCGGCCGCGCGTTCGCCGGCCTGAGCTGCGCTCTGGGATGGCCGCCACCTGGCCGCGACGGCCGTGGCGGCCGTCGCGGCCTGTCAGGCTTACGAGTAACGGCGGCTGATGGATTCCGCCACGCACACCGGGCGCTCGCTGCCCTCGCGCTCTACCGTGACTTCCCAGTTGGACTGGGCGCCGACCAGCGCGGGCGCGTTCGGCAGGGGCTCCAGGCGCTCCACCGAGAGCAGCTTCACGCGCGCGCGCAGGCGGCTGCCGACCGGCACCGGCGCGGTAAAGCGCACGCGGTTCAGGCCATAGTTGACGCCCATCTTGACGCCCGGCATATCGAGCGCGTTGTGCATGAACGCCGGCAGCAGCGACAACGTCAGGAAGCCATGCGCCACCGGGCCGCCGAACGGCGATTCGCGGCGGGCGCGCTCCACGTCCACGTGAATCCATTGGTGATCGCCAGTGGCTTCGGCGAACTGGTTGACCTGCTGCTGGGTGATCTCGATCCAGTCGCTGACGGCCACTTCCTGGCCTTGCAGGCTTTCCAGTTCTTCGAGCGAAGCGATGGTACGCATGGTGTCTCCTTGTTGTACGTGTTGTACGTGTTGCACGTGTTGTCTGTAGTGGCCGGGATGGCCGGGATGAGGCTTGAGAAACGTCAGGCGGGCCGCCGTCCGTACATGCCCATGCCTTTGACGGTGCAGACCAGTTCGCCGCGCTGGTTGGTGGCTTCCCACTGGGTGTGGACCACGCCGCGGTCCGGCTTGGACGAGGAAGCGCGCGCATCCAGCACCACCAGCGACACGCTCAGCGTATCGCCCGCATAGACCGGCTTGAGCCAGCGGATTTCATCCACGCCAGGCGAGCCCATGCTGGCGGCCTTGGAGGTCATGTTGTCCACCAGCAGGCGCATCATGATCGAGCAGGTCATCCAGCCGCTGGAGATCAGGTTCTTGTAGATGCTTTTTTGCGCGGCTTCCTTGTCGATGTGGAAGGGCTGGGGATCATACTGGCGGGCGAAGGTGAGGATCTCCTCCTCCGTCACCAGGTGGGACCCGAGGTCGCGCTTGCTGCCGACGGCGAAATCTTCGAAATACAGGGTGGACATGAACCGCTCCGTCAACGATGAATGCGAGATGCGAGGCGCGAGGCGCGAGAATCGCGGCAGAAAATACGAGATCAATTCATAACAAAAAACCGCGCCTGGGACAACCGGCGCGGTTTTTTGATTCAACCTGGATCAGACCGTTTCCAGGAAGCCCGGCTGTGTCGCAAAGCGCGACAGGTGATGATCGACATCCCCGAAGGTGGTGTTGATCAGCGTCAGGCGCTTGAACATGTGCGCCGCCGGCAGTTCGTCGGTAACGCCCATGCCGCCGTGGATCTGCACGGCCTCCTGGCCGACCGAGCGAGCCGCCTGGCCCACGCGCGCCTTGGCCGCCGAGGCAAAGCGACGGCGTTCTTCCGGGCTGGCCTCGTCGAACTTGGCGGCGGCCAGCAGCGTGATGGAACGCGATTGCTCGGCGTGGATGAACATCTCCACCATGCGGTGCTGCAGCGCCTGGAAGCGCGCGATCGGCACGCCGAACTGCTGGCGGGTCTTGGCGTACTCCAGCGTGGCGGCGTTGAGCGTGTCCATCACCCCGACGGCTTCCGCGCACAGCAGCACGGCGGCGTAGTCGGCCACCTGCTCGATCAGCGCAAACGCCGCGCCTTCGGTGCCCAGCAGTTCGCCCTGTGCGTCCTTGAAGGTGATATCGGCGGCGCGCAGGTTGTCGATGGTGCGGTAGTCGGTAATGCTGACGCCGGCTGCCTTCGGGTCCACCAGGAACAGCGAGATGCCATTGGTGTCGGCATCGGCGCCGCTGGTGCGGGCCGAGACGACCAGCTTGCCGGCTTGCGCGCCGTGAATGGTCACGACCTTGCGGCCATTGAGCTTGCCGCCCTTGGCCGTCACGCGCACATCGTTGAGCGCATAGCGGGCATGCGGCTCGTTGAAGGCGGTGGCCAGCTTCAGCTCGCCGCCGGCAACCTGCTCCAGCAGCGCATCCTGGCCGCCGGCCAGCTTGAGCGCGTAGGCGGCAACCACGGTGGCGAAGTACGGCTCGACCACCAGGCCGCGGCCCAGCTCCTGCATCACCACCATCATGTCGATGGGCGTGCCCGAGAAGCCGCCCTGCGCTTCCGGCACCGGCAGCGCGGTCAGGCCGAGCTCGACCAGCGCGCCCCAGGCGGCATCGCTATGGCCAGCTTCGGCCTTGATGCCCTTCTTGCGGGTCTCGAAATCGTAGTCTTTGTCGATGAAGCGGTGGACGGCGTCAGCCAGTTGCTTCTGTTCGTCGCTGAGATTGAAGTTCATATCGCGTGTCTCCTCACAGCCCCAGGATCATCTGGCTGATGATGTTCTTCTGAATTTCGTTGGACCCGCCGTAGATGGAGGTCTTGCGATAGTTGAAGTAGTAAGCGGCCAGCGGCGCGGCGTCGTCGTAGCCAGTCACCGCGTGTTCGTGCTCGCATTCCAGGTAGGCGGTGTCGAACGGCTGGGCGTAGGGGCCGACGGCCTCCACCATCAGCTCGGTCAGCATCTGCTGGATCTCGGTGCCCTTGATCTTGAGCATCGATGCCTCGGGGCCGGGGCCCTTGCCAGCGCTCTCGCTCGACACCACGCGCAGGACGGTCAGCTCCAGCGCCATCAGCTCGATCTCCAGCGCGGCAACCTTGGCGCCGAACAGCGGGTCTTCCAGCAACGGGCGGCCGTTCTTCTGCTGTTGCTTGGCCACACGCTTGAGGAAGCCCAGCTCACGCTTGGAGTTGCCCACGCGGGCGATGCCGGTGCGCTCATGGCCGAGCAGGTACTTGGCGTAGGTCCAGCCGCGGTTTTCTTCGCCGACGCGGTTTTCCACCGGCACCTGGACGTTGTCGAAGAACACTTCGTTCACTTCATGCTCTTCGTCGAGCATGATGATCGGGCGCACGGTGATGCCCGGGGTCTTCATGTCGATCAGCAGGAAGGAGATGCCCTCTTGCTTCTTGGCTTCGAAATCGGTGCGGACCAGGCAGAAGATCATGTCGGCGTGCTGGCCGAGCGTGGTCCAGGTCTTCTGGCCGTTGACGATGTAGTGCTTGCCGTCCGAGGTCAGCTCGGCGCGGGTCTTCAGCGACGCCAGGTCGGAACCCGAGCCCGGCTCGGAGTAACCCTGGCACCACCAGTCGGTGCAATCCAGGATGCGCGGGAGGTAGTACGACTTCTGCTCCTCGCTGCCGTACTTCATGATCACGGGCGCGACCATGGCCACGCCAAAGGGCAGCACGCCGGGCGCGCCGACGCGAGCATTTTCCTCGTCCCAGATATGGCGCTGCGTGGCATTCCAGCCCGTGCCGCCATACTGCACCGGCCAGTGCGGCGCGGACCAGCCACGGCCCGCCAGCAGCTTGTGCCAGCGCACCAGGTCGTCGCGGTTGGGGCGGCGGTGGTTCAGAATCTTGCTGCTGATTTCCGCCGGCAGGTTGGCCTCCAGCCAGCCGCGCACTTCGGCGCGGAAGGCATCGTCGGACGCCGAATAGTTGAGATCCATGCCCGTCTCCAGTGATGCCGGTGTGAGACCGGCAGTTTGTTCTAGCTAGCGCGTCATGCGCCGGCAAGAACACTGCCTTGGGCACAGGACGCTATTCAGTGAGCCGTCTGCTTGAGCGCATCGGGCACCACGAGCTGGAAAGTATCGATGCCTTCTTCGGCAAGGGCCCGCACTTCGTCCGGCGACGCCGTGCCGCGGATCCCGCGTTCCGGCGCTTCGTCGTAGTGCATGCGCCTGGCCTCTTCGGCAAAGCGTTCGCCCACATCCTCGGTCCGCGCCAGCACCTGCTTTACCGCCTTCAGGTAAAGCGACTGCAGTGTGGCCGGCGCCACAGGGGCCTTCGCCCCGGCCGGCTTGCCCGCCGGCGCGGCGGCCGCTCCCGAGAGATTCAGGCGCGGCGCGCTGGGCAGCCGGGTGATGGCATGGTCTTCGCAGACCGGACATTGGACGAGATTTCGCGAAATCTGCGATTGCGCGTCGTCCTCCGAAGCAAACCAGCCCTCGAAACGATGGTCTTGCGCGCAGCGCAGGTCGAGCACCTTCATGATGTTTCCAGCCCGTCGAAAGCTATAGTATCCGCGAAACGGAATTTTGTGAACGGTCGTGCTAATTTTTTTGCAGCCATTATGCGCGCCCTTGGCGGGGAGCCTTGTGCAAAGGGGGGTGAGGTATGGCTGCGATCACACGGCTAAATGGGATTTTACGCTGTTGGGAGGTGGGATGCGTTAGGGCGTCTGGTCTCTTGCGGGCGCTATTGGTTGTTGGGGTCTGGCTTGGGGTTGGGGCGGTGTTGGCTTTTGCAGCCAGGGTGCCGTACGACATCGCCCTTTTGGGTTGGTCGCTGTTTATTTGAGCGGCGATGGTTTTTGGACCCAAGGGCCATACGACATCCCCCTGCGGGGGCTGCCGGTCACTTTTCTTTGACCGGCAAAGAGGGTGGAGACAAAACAAAGAAAGACCTATTCTTCCTAAACTGAACATGGAGATGCAGTCATGGGGAAGATGGGAA